>NZ_JAVKEA010000135.1:0-82397 GCF_040221695.1 Coleofasciculus sp. E2-BRE-01
CTCACTCATACTGCATTTAGCCCCCCCAACCCCCCAAATTTGGGGGGAGCAGGAAGTTCAAAGTCCCCCAGAATTGGGGGATTTAGGGGGCTGAACAACCTTAAATGCTAACGGACAAGACTTGTGTGTACACTGTAGCCCTTTTGAAGGGGGACGGAAGGGGGATCAGGGGGACTTTAAACCCTCAACCCTGAACTACATAAAACTCGGTTGATGGCGAATCAAATTGAGAAACTCTTCACGAGTTTTCTGTTCCTCTTGGAACACACCCACCATGGCGCTGGTTACTGTCCAGGAACCGGGTTTCTGTACCCCCCGCATCACCATACACATGTGAGTGGCTTCCATGACTACAGCCACTCCTTGGGGTTCTAAAATGGTTTGAATGGCTTCGGCAATCTGACGGGTTAGGCGTTCCTGAACTTGTAGCCGCCGTGCATACATTTCCACAACACGCGCTAACTTACTTAGTCCCACAACTTTCTCATTAGGAATATAAGCAACATGCGCCCGTCCCATAAATGGCAACATGTGGTGTTCACACAGGCTAAAAAAGTTAATATCCCGCACTAACACCATTTCATTGTGACCTTCATCAAAAATCGCCCCATTTACTAATTCTTCTAGGGACTGATTGTAGCCACCCGTCAAGAAGCGCATGGCTTCCGCGACTCGTTTTGGGGTTTTCAGTAATCCCTCACGTTCTGGATCTTCGCCAACGCCTAAAAGTAGCGTCCGCACCGCGTCCATCATGTCTTCGGTTGAGGCTTCCCCAGGAATCTTTAACTTAGGTTCTTGACCATTCTGGGTATTGCGATCGGGTCGGGTTTCTACTTGAGGGGTGGACGGGTTAGGAGTCACAGGTGTCATAGAGTCAGAGCGATTCAAACCATTGGAGGAAGCAATAGTCATAATTGGGTAGTATTGATAATCTTGACAAGGTTGGATGGGAGAGTCGGATAGTGTCGTTCTAGAGAGTTCCGGCACTGGGCATTAGAGTCAGGGAATCGATAACAGCCGCTTGGGGGATTAAGGCGACGTGCAAAAGAGATTGGGCAACAATTTCGGGGGTTAACATGGCTGACCGATTCAAGTCGGCTTTTACGGTGTCTGTATCCCAGATTGGCGTATTCACTGCCCCTGGACATACCGTCACCACCCGAATACCATTGTCGCGTTCTTCAGCCGCTAGGGTTTTGGATAGGGCAATCAACCCGGCTTTGCTGACGCTATAAGCACCCCAACCGGGAAAGGGTTGTTGACCCGCAATGGATGCCACGTTAATAATTGTGCCGTGTTGCTGCTGACGCATGGTGGGTAAAACACCAAGAATGCATTGCCATACGCTGGTAAGATTGAGATCCATTACCTGCTGCCAGTCCGCTAAAGGGGTTTCCGTCAGCGTTCCGGTATAGCCCATACCCGCATTGTTGACCAAAATATCCAGGGAGGCAAATTCAACCGCGATCGCTTCGATCTTGGTTTTAACCTGATCGAGTTGACTCAGATCCAGGTGATAGGATTGAGCATTGACGCCAGCGTCTCGGGCGGCGGTGGCTACTGCCTCTAATTTGTCTTGGGAACGGCTGACTAATGCCAGATCAATTCCGGCTTTGGCAAAGGCTAAAGCCGTAGCTTTGCCAATACCACTACTTGCGCCAGTAATCAAGGCACGTTTTTTAACCGAAGATGTCATAAAATTTTCCAACTTGGATGCGGTAAGGGTTCCCCAGTTAACTTATATGGATTATGGATCTAACTGGATCTAACGGGAACAAAGAGTCCGCCGACAAACAATTGAATTAAGTGACAGCGAATCATTTCTTGCGGCTACATTCTCACTAAAAAACCTAGATACACCAGTTTTCCTCTGTTTGACTGAACATTTATCCCCGATGGAAGGGTGACTAGGGAAGACAATGGTATACCTCATGCGATCGCCAACCGCTATGGTAAGCGGCTAATGATTGGAATCTAAGTATTTGATTCAACGACAGCCGCCGATAGACAATATCGAACACAACAAACGTTCTCCGAGTTTCTTTGTCCCACAGACACTAAACCAGAAAGTTTGACGGTTAATCCCGAATGGCTAGGTTTAGATTTGGATCAAACTAGGGTTGACTTGTCGATGGATTAACGTCCTGACGCTAAGTTGTGAAGAATTGTTACAGATCTAATTATACGACTATCTGGGTTCCATTGACAAAAGGGCAGAAGTCGGAAGGATAATTCAGCCCTTATCCTTCTTACTTAAGTTAGATGCCAAATTCCCCTTAATTATTGTAGCGCTCAAACCGTCTTCAGGCATTTAGCTCAGTAAAAACCCCAATATGGCGAAACTTCTGATAGCGTAACTCCCGACGTTCCTTGGGACTCAACCGAGATAAATCTTCCAGATTTTGCAGGAGGGCAGCTTTAAGGGTTGCGGCAGCAGTTAAGGGGTCAGAATGAGCGCTGCCTAAGGGTTCAGGCACTAATTGATCCAAAATTCCTAAATCTTTGAGATCCCAGGCGGTTATCCGCAGCGCAGTGGCAGCTTGGGGGGCTTTTGCCGCATCTTTCCAGAGAATCGCGGCACAGGCTTCGGGAGTAGCCACCGTATAAACGGCTTGTTCTAGCATGAGAATGCGATCGCCTACGCCAATCCCCAAAGCACCACCCGATCCGCCTTCGCCAATCACCGTACAGATAATTGGCACATCCAGGCGAAACATTTCCCGCAGATTATAGGCGATCGCTTCCCCTTGACCTAATTTTTCCGCATCAACACCAGCCCAAGCCCCCGGTGTATCAATAAACGTTAAAATCGGCATCCCGAAGCGATTCGCATGGTCCATCAGCCGCATCGCCTTACGGTAACCACCGGGCGACGCCATGCCAAAGTTCCGCGCCACATTATCTTTGGTATCCCGTCCCTTTTGATGCCCTAACATCACCACCGGACGTCCCCCTAAGCGCCCAATCCCACCGACTAATGCTGGATCATCATAGCCGCCGCGATCGCCGTGTAATTCCATCCATTCATCACTAATCGCCTGAATATAATCCAGCGTACTCGGACGCCGGGGATGACGGGCTAACTGAAGCCGTTGGGCTGGCGATAAACTACTAAAAATTTCTTGACGTAGTTGTACCGCCCGTGCTTCTAACTGGCGAATTTGGTCAGAGACATCGACATTGTTTTCCTGGGCGAGTTCGCGAATTTGGTTAATTCGGGTCTCTAATTCATACAGGGGCTTCTCAAAGTCCAGCAGAAAAATCCGGTTTGCAGTGGTCATGGGTCAGTCGTTTTATCCCTTAAACGTTCAGCAGCGGTCTAAATCCATGTTTAATTGACACCTGTCCAATTTTGTCCATCTTTTCTACCGTAATCTGATTCCGTCCCCAGGAAAAGTTGGTATACCATTTTTCAAATTCTAAGAGCATCGACTCGGCGAAGCAGGCAAATAGCTGACGCCCTGGATCTTTCATTTCCACGATTTGCATAATTTTCCAGTCGATATCCAATGAATGCTCAACAATGCCTCCATTGAGAACATAAATGTCGGGATGTTGTAACTTAGTGGCTAAATTCTTGGGATACCCCCCATCAATCAGCAGACAGGGCTTCTTTAACACCGAGGCATCAATGTCAATGCCCTTGGACATACTCGCTACCCAGACAATAATATCCGCTTGGGGTAGCGCCTCCTCCAATCCCATGATCTTGCCGCGCCCTAATTGATCTTGTAAGGCTTGCAATCGTTCCTGGTTACGGGCGGTTAAGAGAATCTCGGCGACATCGGTGCGGGTATTGAGCCAACGACAAACGGCACTACCAATATCGCCGGTTGCCCCACAAACCGCCACAGTAGCTTTTGACAGGTCAATCCCTAGCTTTTGCGCCCCTTGTTCGACTTGGGCGCACAGGATGTATGCTGTGTGGGTGTTACCTGTGGTGAAGCGCTCAAACTCTAACTTGATATTGCGAACCTGGCTTTTCTCATATAAGTGGAATTCTTCAAAAATAATTGACGAAAAGCCACCTAATGCGGTAATGTCAATACCGTTTTTTTGGGCATGAGCCATCGCATTGAGAACTTTACGGATAGCGGCTTTGATGCGGCGCGTGGCTAGCATCTCTGGCAAAAAACACGATTCCACATACCGTCCTTCTATCGTCTCCCCGGTTAGGCTAGTCACCTTAATGGTGTCCACGATTTGGGGAGGGGCGCTGCACCAAAAATCTAACCCTTGGTCAGCATATTCTGGGTAGCCTAGATCTCTGGCGACGGCTTGGGCGTGTTGCAAACTGGTGAGGTGACCGATAAGACCAAACATTTACTGCTCGCTGGTAAGGCTGTTAATCAGGGGAAAATGGGAAATTAGGCTAAGAATTTGTTAAGGACATTTAAAAATATTATCAGGAAGATAGGGAAGATGGGGGTGATGGTTTAAGTTTTGACCCTTCGCTTTGCTTGAGGGCATGGCGCGTGATGTTTGTAGGGGCGGGTTTCACTACTATCGTTTCTTGCCTCACCCGGATGTGACTAAACCCGCCCTGACTGAGGTGTAGAGACGCGCCATGGCGCGTCTCTACATTCGACGATTACATCTAGGTGGAGCTAGGCTGCTGTCAATCCGTAGGCGGACATCCGCATGATGTCACGGGTGGTAAAGCCGATGTTGCTGAGGGCTTCACCGTAGGCGATCATGAAGTCTTCGACGAGAGCATCTTTTTCCATTCCCAGGATATGAGCATCCTTCTCAACTTGGTTGAGCATCCGCCAAACTAGGGGCAAGTTTTGCTTATTGGCTTGTTCGAGTTCGGTTTTCGAGGCTTCAAAGTTCTCCTTGAGCCACTCTTCGCCAAAATTCAGGTGGGTGTACTCGTCTTTGACCACACCTTCGGTGATTTTTCGGGCAAATGGATCAGCGACGGGAATGTAAATGTTGTAAGCAGCGATCGCGAAACATTCAATAATCAACGATTGGATCAGCAAGCAGGTGACGATATTCCCTGAGGCGGCGGCGGTTTGGAAGTTTTGGTGTAAATCGCTGAAATACTCCTTGGCAAACTCCATATCCGCTGTGACACTCAAGTTACGACCACAGGCTTGAAACCCCTTCTTATGGCGGTTTTCCATCTTTGCTAGGCTGGTTAGCTCATCCTTTTGGTCGGGTAGCAGTTCAGCCAGTTGGATGTAGTTCTGATGAGCTTCTTGTTCCCCTTCGATCACGATCGCGTTGATGCGGCTATAGGCGTCCTTGTACGTTTCACTGTTGAAATCTAGCTCTTGACTGACTGTAAGCTGCTGCATCAGTAGATTTTCTCCTGTTTGCATGAGTAGACGTGTTTCAAAAAAGCTTTGAACCTAATCCTAGACCGTTGGCTCAAAACCGCTATATCAAACTTAACCCATCAATGATATATGGTGAGAGGTATTGCCCAATAGTGCTTTAGACAGAAAATTTTTCCCTCAATCATCAGTATTCACTTATTAAAAGCATAGGATTAAACAAAGATAAATGTCTAAATCGCTACAGATTGTATGGTCATTTGTCATTTGTCATTTGTCCTTTGCTCCCCCAGCTTCCCCAGCTCCCTCTGCTCCCCCAGCTTCCCCAGCTCCCCATCACGACGGAACGAAACGCTAGAATGTGGAATCGAATGCTTATTCATCTCTTACTTGCTTATCCATGTTTGATTGGATCTGGTTATCTCGCGTCGCAGGGCTAGGATTAGTAGGAACCGCTGCTGGATCTGCCTTATTCTTTGGTATATTAGGGCGAACCTTCCTCTTGGAACCCAATACTCGTCACCTGAACTCAGAAGCCGCGATCGCACCGGGTAAGACTCAAGCTGTAACGTTACCCCCGCAACCGTTACCCTTGCTAACTTTACCCAAATCCCCTCCCGCCTCGGAGGTATCCCAGAAATCTCTTCCGGTTCTTTCGCGTCCATTCGATCTCAAGCAAAGCCTCAGCACCTATCAGCCTCTGTTTGCGGCACCAACCTCTTTAGGAATGGTGGCTATTGGGGTAGCCGAGGGGAATTATCGCCTGTTTATTGAAAATGGCAATCTCTATGTTCAGCAAACCCGGTTCTACTTTGGACATACTGATCCGGGTAACTTATCCTGGGGGGATGTAGTCACGAATTATGGACCCTGTAGTGATCAAGGACGCAGTAAGGGAGATATTACCTTAGCCGAACAACTGTGTTTAGAGCGATCGCGATCGCGACTACCCACTCATCTAGTTGATTTGAATGCGGCAGGTATTGACCCAGAACGGGATTTAGAGGCTTTACTCAATGTAGCTGATTTATACAATCAGGCAATGCCTATCCATTCTCGCCACTTTCCCCAAGCCCTCGCCATCGCTAAAAAAGGCGGGTTAAAGGGTATTGATGCCCTAGCATGGGCAAGAACAGCATCCTTTTACCTTAATGTCAATAACGAGTTGGATTTAGAAACAGGTTCCAACAAAGCCACAGGACTCTTAGGCATCTGCGCTAGAGAAAACCTACCCATAACTGAATGGGATTGTGTCTACAAAGATCAATTGCGACGAGTCAAAGCCATTGCCTCGGTTGTTGATAAATATCGCCAAATCTATCAATCAAACGCGAATTAGGGGTTGCTGAATTGGTGACGATAGGCAACGGGGAACAGGGATCGATTGTTGTAGTGCGAGCGTCTCGCTCGCTATTTTGTATGAGTTTTTATCTATCGAGGCAAATTTGCTGGCACTAAATGAACTTGAGTTTCTAGCGGATGAGTTTGCCTATAAGTCTAAGCTTTCAATCGTTTGATGCAGCACCTGAGCCGAATGGTTAAGTTGCTTTTTTTCATCCGGGGTTAGTTCTAAATTTAATATCCGAGTGACACCTTGACGGTTAACTACCGCAGGCGAACTCAAACAGACATCGTGGATATCATAGCGCCCATCTAGCAAAGTGCTGACCGTCAAAACTTGGTTTTGATCGCGCAACACTGCCTGCACAATCTGAGTTACACCCAAACCAATAGCATAGCAAGTTGCTCCCTTGCGCTGGATGATTTCGTAAGCCGCATTCTTAACTTGTTCAAAAATGTGTTTAGGATAGTCACTATTGCTTACATTTCCATCCTCTAAGTATTCCTCAAACAAGTGCATACCCGATATATTTACCTTACTCCACACCGGAACTTCACTATCGCCATGCTCACCAATAATATAAGCATGAATACTGCGAGGATCAAGTTTAATTTTATCAGCTAATAAGGAAAGAAAACGAGCAGTGTCTAGCACCGTTCCTGAGCCAAATACGCGATTTTTAGGCAATCCAGATAGCTTTAATGTCACGTAAGTCATAATATCTACTGGGTTAGTAACCACTAGTAAAATTGCATTCGGACAATGTTCCACGACTTCCGGAATTAAATCCTTGAAAATCTTAACATTACGATGAACCAAATCTAAACGACTTTCCCCAGGTTTTTGTTTTGATCCAGCCGTAATAACTACAATATCTGGATCATTACTATCTTTTAGTGTTCCGGCACGTACTCCTGTTGGTTCAACGAAGGGTAATCCATGGTTTAAATCCATCACTTCTCCTTTCAGTTTCTCCTGATTTTTATCAACAATCAGCAAGTCATTCAAGGTATTTTGAATCACCATGGAGTACGCACAAGCCATACCAACTTGACCTGCACCAATCACTACACCCTTAAGAGGAGGACGTTTTTCCAGAGAAGCATAATTAGTTTCACTGATAGTTGTAAAGAATTGTTCCAGCATTGGTGGTGTTCACAAATTCAAATCTCTTGAGAGAATAATAAGGGGTTGATCAAGAAACACCATCCCTATCTAGACATAAATAGAGCTGGAATTGATTATGTCTTAAGGTAGAACCAATGAATTTTAGATTTAAGAGTTTTCAGGATTTGAGCGGTAGCTCTACGGTAAAAGTAGCTCCCTTTCCGTCTCCATCGCTTTCGCACCACACAGTTCCCCCATGCAGTTCAACTAAGTGACGCACAATTGCCAATCCTAGTCCTAATCCGCCATGGGAACGAGTTATTGAGCCTTCGGCTTGGCGAAAGCGGTCAAAAATGTAAGGCGCAATGTCAACAGACACACCCTTACCCGTGTCTTGCACCCGAATTTTTACCGCATTTTCTAACCATTCCAAATAAATCTTGACTTGTCCGTGAGTTGGGGTAAACTTAATCGCATTAGACAAAAGATTCCATACAATTTGTTGTAAGCGATCGCTATCGCCCTTAATCACAGTCTGACTCGGTTCTAAAACTGAGTCAATCTGAATACTTTTAGCGTCTGCGGCGGGTTGTAAGGTATCAATTGCGGCGTTGATAACCTGCTGCAAGTCAACCGGGATCACAGTTAAGCGCAAGTTACCCCGAATAATCCGCGATACATCCAGCAAGTCATCAATAAGCTGGGCTTGAGACTTAGCATTGCGTTCAATTACTTCTAACGCCCGCTCTACTTTGTCTTGACTCAGTTGCTTTCTTCGCAAGAGTCCCGCCCATCCTAGAATTGCGTTTAGGGGTGTTCTCAATTCATGGGATAGGGTGGCTAAAAATTCATCTTTTAAGCGATTCGCGGTTTCGGCTTCAGCCCGGGCGGCTTGTTCACTCTTGAGCAATTGAGTCCGTTCTGCTTCCGCTTGCTTGCGCTGGGTGACATCTTCAATCGCGCCCTCATAGTACATCACTTCGCCCTGAGCATTGCGAATAGCACGAGCATTATAGCGTACCCAAATCATGGTATTATCACACCGACGCATCGGTATTTCCAAGTTTCGGACTACTCCTTCGCAGTCTATCTGACTCTGCCATAAACGATTGGCTTGGGTATCAACAAGGTGCTTGGATATATTTGTGTCCAGCAAGGCTTTTAGACTGGGATATCCTAACAGTTGCAACAGG
Organism: Coleofasciculus sp. E2-BRE-01; assembly: GCF_040221695.1. Classification (NCBI taxonomy): domain Bacteria; kingdom Bacillati; phylum Cyanobacteriota; class Cyanophyceae; order Coleofasciculales; family Coleofasciculaceae; genus Coleofasciculus; species Coleofasciculus sp. E2-BRE-01. The sequence goes on from NZ_JAVKEA010000135.1 coordinate 8,925, forward strand.
GTTGGATTGGCTTCAATAATTTGACCCGTTGGTGTCATCCGGTAAAGTCCAATGGGTACGCTTTCAAAGAGTTGTTGATATCGCTGTTGCATCTCTTTGAAGGCTTGATGTTGCTTAGAGCGCTCCCAGGCTGCTCGCACGGCAGCAGCAAGACGAGTATAATGCTGAGGGGATTTAATAATATAATCGTCAAGTCCTGACTTCATCGCTTCGACAGCAACTTCTTCGTTTCCTGTTCCGGTAAACATGACTACAGGGCAATCTGGATACTGTTGCTTGACTTGGTGCAGTACATTTAAACCATTGCTCCAACGCAAGCTATAATCAGTGACGACGATATCAAACTTTCGCTCGGCTAATACCTGCTGGAGTTGCTTGATATCGGTAATCTCTTTAGACTGTAATTGTTCAAACTCCTGCTCTAGTCGGCGTAGCGCTAACATGCGATCGTCGGGGTTATCGTCAATTAGCAGGATTCTTACGGGATTGTCATTTGTCATTTGTCATTTGTCATTGTTCAGGGAACAGGGAACAGGGAATTGAAAATTAAGTAATTCACAATACAATTCAGACTAACGGTTTTTCGTTGAACATTAACCAATATAGGTCAAGAGTACGAATCATTTCTAAAAAATCATGAAAGCTTACAGGTTTCACTAAATAAGAATTAGCGCCCATATCATACGCTTTATTAATGTCTGGCGTTTCTCTGGATGCCGTTAATACCACAACTAATAGACGTTTTAACTGAGATTGCTGTCGAATCCAAGCTAAAACTTCTAAACCGGATTTACGAGGCAGTTTTAAATCCAGTAAGATAAGAGTTGGAATAGGATGGGATTTTAGGTTATTATAAGGTGCTTTGCGGTCTAGGTAATTGATTGCCTCCTCTCCATTTGTGACAACTTGCAGTGAATGAGGTAAATCGAGGCGTTTAAATGCACGCTGAATTAAAAAAACGTCATTATCATCATCTTCAACGAGTAAAATATCAGCAGGTTTGCTACTCATAATCTTCTCCATAAAACTTACTCCAAACCTCAAAGACTGAGGAGAACACGTTTAGTTGCTTATCTGTTTACAGCCAAACCTGATCGGTAAAACTCGCCCCTATTCCATAACAGAGATGTCATGACACGTCTCTACTTTTTGCGCCTCAATCCAAAATCGGCTTCCCTGATGGAGTGATGATTCAACGCCCGAACGCCCTCCTAGACGTTCCATACCTTTACGGACAAGGGCTAAACCAATACCACTACCATGATAGTGTTCACGACCATGTAAGCGTTCAAATACCAGGAAAATCTTTTCTTGGTATTCCGGTTCAATGCCAATTCCATTATCCTCGATCCAGAGTCGTATCCATGTAGTACCATTAACGTCTTTTCGTTCTTCTGCCCACACCTGTATCTGAGGCTGTACTTTTTCCGGGATAAACTTGATCGCATTAGCCATCAAATTTGATACAACTTGCATAAGTGTAGCACGATGACCCAAAACCTCTGGTAGAGGTATTACCCCTTTCTCGGCTACCTTAATTTGGGTATTTGTGTTTTTAATCAGTTCTTGGAGTTGGAAGAGGACTTCTGACACAATGGAGTCTAAACTAATCGGTTTTAGGGGAAATTCTAGACGCCCTAAACGACTATATTCGAGTAAATCTTGGATCATTGTATCCAAACGCTGGGCAGCCGTAGTAATCCGTTGAGTATAGTCTAAACCGATTGAATCTAATTGGGAACCACAGTCTTCAACTAAGGCATTAGCAAACCCTTGCATTGCCCGTAACGGCGCTCTGAGATCGTGAGAAACGGTGTAGGAAAATGCTTCGAGTTCCGCATTGATGGCTTGCAATTCCTGAGTTCGTTCAGTGATCCGTTCTTCGAGTTCGATGGTATAGCGTTTAAGCTGCTGTTGTAATCGGGATTGAGCAATCGCGATCGCGAGTTGATTTGCCACTTCTTGGACAATCGTTCTATATTCCTCATTATCGTCATTTTCTCCATGACAGTCTAGGTTGATTGTCCCGATTAATTCCTGCTTACTTCTGAGTGGAAGAATCTGGAAACAGTTCGCGTTTCTTGAGAGCAATGCTTGGACAATAGGTCGCAATAAATTCACCGTTTCTGACGGTTTAAGTTGATGAATTTTACCGTCATTTAATTGGGCAATTTCTTCGGCAAAATGTTTTATGTCAATTGTTGTTCCAGCTAGGGTTTCCATCTCACCGTCAGTGGCAAGGATAGTGGCTTGCGACAAGTCCCAATCAAACACCACGACACTCAGATGGCGACACGATAGCAGGGATTTTAAACCTGTTAACGCCACTTGCGCGATCGCAGGCGGCGGTTGTTCAGCGAGAATGGCTTGGTCAAGGGTTTGTAAGGTTTGCAGGCGGTCAATCGTTTGTCGCAATTGAATTTCTAGCTGCTTGCGCTGAGTAATGTCAAACGTAAAGCCAAGGATTTGCACAATTTGCCCTAGCTCGTTCAACATCGGCACATACTTAATTACGGTGGTGAAGGGGTTAGTATTCGGTAAGGTAATTGTGGCTTCTACCGTCTGGGGAGTGCGGGTTTCTATCACCCGCTTGAGTGTCGGTAAATACCGATCAGTAACCTCCGGCGACCAGATTTCTTCATCCCTGTGTCCCAGATAATCCGTTGATGACTTGCCTGTGCGTTCAAGGGTGGTCGTATTCACAAAAATAAACCGTCGTTGAGCATCATAGATGACCAACATATCCGGACTATGATTTACCGCCAACCGGAATCGTTGTTCACTCTGACGCAGGGCTTTCTCGGTGCGTTTGTATGCGCTAATATTATGATTAACTTCTAAGATAGCTAATGGGTTACCTTGATGATCTCGCTGTAATGTCCAACGACTTGCCACGGTAATTTGAGTCCCATCCTGTGTCGTTTGAATTAACTCACCGGGCCAATATTCTTGATGCCATAATTGAGTCTGAATGTCGCTTAACGCCTGGGGAAAAATCGTGTGCAGCAATTGGTGAGCATTTTGTCCAATAACTTCCTGACTACTCCAACCATACAACCGTTGCGCTCCCTGATTCCAGTAGGTAATTCTGTCCTCCAGATCCCGCACGATAATCGCATCATTGGCTAAATCCAGTAGTTGAGCTTGTTGGCGCAGTCGTTCTAGGGCTAATTTTTGGGCGGTGACATCGGTTTGTACTCCCAGAAAGTGAGTCAATTTTCCCTGGGAATTTCGCACGGGTGAGATATAGAGATCGTTCCAGAACACAGAACCATCTTTACGATAGTTCCGCAAGGTTACTTTACACTCTCTTTGTGTTGCAATCGCCTGTCGTAATTCCTCAAGTTGGACTTGATTGGAGTCATCTCCATGCAAGAAACGACAGTTACGACCGAGTATTTCTGAAGCGCTGTAACCTGAGAGTCGTTCAAACCCAGAATTGACAAAAATAATTGGGTTATCCGATTGATGAGGATCACTAATTAAAATCCCATTGCTACTTGCATTAACTGCACTCTCCAATATCCGCAATCGTTCCGCTTGTTGACAACGGTCAATTGCTGCACCGAGAATATTCGCGATCGCTTGCAAAAAGTTAATGTCATCTTGACTAAACTGGCGGGAACCTGTACTATGAATACCCAAAATACCAAAGGGTTGACTATCGGAGGTGGGCATCGTATCCCAATGTTTAAGAGTCCCAGGCTTCGCCAATGAGAGTCCCGGAATAATCACACTCATCCCACTGACAACCCCATGGTTCCGTAATAGAGGCGGAGCCGAAAATCGCGATTCTGTTCGCAAATCTTCGACCACGATTGCTTCTTGAGACAGGAGAGTATAGCCGGCTTGAGAATTGGTTTCCGTATCCACAGTAGCTTGACCGACTAAACCAACCTGCCAACCTACACCCGCCCGTAACAATAAGGCTTTACCATGAGGAAGTAATTCCAGCACTTTGGCATAGTCTACGTCGAGAGTTTTTGCCAAAAGAGTCACCGCACAATTCATTAACGCATCAATGTCAATCCCCCTTAAGGCATATTGACTAAACCGCACAATTGTTGTTTGCTGAGTGACCCTAGCTTGGAGTGTCGCGATCAGTTGCAGGTTCTGGGAAATGGTGATCGGTGGAGTCGCTTCCAGCCGAGAAGATTTAGACTTTAGCTTAGGCGCTAACGCAGAACGAACGGCTGTCACCAATTTTTTATAATGGGACGGCGATTTGATAATATAGTCATCTATACCCGCTTTCATTGCCATTACAGCGAGTTCTACACTGTCTTGACTGGTGAACATAATAAATGGACAAGTGGGTTGCAGGCGTTTAACCTGCTTAAAGACCGCTATACCTGTTGTCCAAGGAAGTTCATCGTCCGCGATCGCGATATCGAAATGACCCTCTAAGAGTACCTGATTTAGGTCTTTAGCATTGGTCGGCTGGGCGACGTGCAGTGCGGAAAACTCTTGCTGCAATTGACGAATGATTAAGGCTCGTTCATCTGGGTCCTCATCAATGAGGAGCAGATGCACAGGAGTGTTAATCACAATTTGTCTAACTTTATTTAGAGTAGAGACGTACCATGGCACGTCTGGGAGCAGGAGAGATATATTATATATTACTATAGAGGAACCCTGTCGCCACTGGAAACTAAAGAGACTCTCATCGCCGCATCGCATTATCATCTCAGTCTTAACCAGCAAAGCATTGAGTTCACCCACCAGGAAAATCGATAAAATCAGCCCGTGTTTGACTTATGAATAAGGGCGGGTTTTGTTGTTCGGTTATCGGCTTCTTATTGAGTTTTAGTCCCTAAACCCGCCCCTACAATTGACAGACGTGCCATGTCGCGTCTCTACTTCCCCTACTCCTGTGTATGTAAGAAAAAGCATGATCTATCCCAAGTAGGAGAATTCCCCGGAAAAGTTTAGGTAAACTTCACAGCAGACGAATACCGCTACCAACGCCAGTCAAAATTTCCAAATTTCCTGTAATTTGAATTTTATAAATTATGACAATAACCACTTCAACACCCAAAGCGTCCTTCTCTCAACCGGACATTCCCGTTACCCAAGTCCGGCAAAATCAGGGATCAGAACTTGACGCGATCGCAAAATATCGCCGTGCGGCTAACTACCTAGCCGCGACTCAAATTTATCTCAAAGATAATGTTCTCTTACGCGAACCCTTAAAACCGGAACATATCAAAGATCGTTTACTCGGTCATTGGGGGACTTGTCCCGGCATTAACCTAGTCTATGCCCATCTCAACCGACTAATCCGGCGTTACGATGCCAATATGTTTCTGGTGACTGGACCCGGACATGGTGCGCCCGCGAACCTGGCTAACCTTTACCTGGAAGGATCGTTACAGGATTACTATGATGACCTTAGCTTCGATGAAGCTGGGGTATATCGGTTAGTCAAGCAATTTTCTTGGCCCGGTGGCTTTCCCTCTCACCTGTATCCGGGGATTCCTGGCACCATTCACGAAGGCGGAGAATTGGGCTACGCCTTGGCGACAGCGTTTGGGGCGGTAATGGATAACCCGGATCTAGTCGTCGCTTGTATCGTTGGCGATGGCGAGTCAGAAACTGGACCTACCGCTACAGCATGGCATGGGACAAAATTCATTGATCCGGCTGAATCTGGCGCAGTTTTACCGATTTTGCATCTGAATGGGTACAAAATTGCCAGCCCCTCTATTTTTGGCACGATGAGTGATGAAGAATTACTGCATTTGTTTACCGGGTACGGCTACCAAGTGCGAATTGTCGAAGATGTGGACTTGGATGCTGATATGTATGCTTCCATGGATTGGGCATATCAAGAAATCTGTCGGATTCAACAAGCCGCCCGTTCCGGGAACCGCCTCAGTAAACCCCGTTGGCCCCTACTCATCTTGCGATCGCCAAAAGGATGGACAGGGATTAAAGAAGCTGACGGCGTACCGATTGAAGGGAATTTCCGGTCTCACCAAGTTCCCCTCAAAGGGGTTAAAAGTAATCCCGAACATCTAGAACTGCTAGAAAATTGGTTCCGTTCCTACCATCCAGAGGAACTCTTTGACGAACAAGGGCAACCCTTACCCGACATTTTAGACCAATGTCCCCAAGGGGAACGGCGCATGGGCAGCAATCCTCACACCTTCGGTGGGCGTATGCGTCAACCCTTGGAGTTACCGAATATTTTTAACTATGCGGTTCCCGTAGAACATCCCGAAGCTGGCGAAGGGTGTAAACGGGGTGAAAGGAGTGTGAGTAATACCTACAGAGTCGGAGAATACCTGCGGGATGTGATTCAGGAAAATCCCAGCAACTTCCGTATTTTCTGCCCCGACGAACTCGAATCCAACCGTCTTTACAAAGTCCTCGACGTGACTCAGCGTAACTATCAGTGGCCCACCGAAGCCTTTGATGGCGAGATTGGACCCGATGGGGGACGGATTATTGAATTGCTGAGTGAACATACTTGTCAGGCATTCTTACAAGGGTATCTCCTCACCGGACGACATGGTTTATTCCCCTCCTACGAGGCATTTTTGGGCATTGTCACCACGATGATGGATCAATATGCCAAGTTCTTAAAATACTCCAAAGAATTCCCTTGGCGTTCGCCTGTATCGTCCCTGAATTACTTAGAGACTTCAACCCTGTGGCGACAGGAACATAATGGGTTTTCTCACCAAAATCCGGGCTTTATTAATAGTGTCTTAGATCAGCAAGCCGACTATGCGCGGGTGTATTTACCCCCCGATGCCAACTGTCTTTTAAGTACAATTGACCACTGCTTGCAGAGTACAGGCTATGTCAATTTAGTCATCGCCAACAAAAATCCTCTGCCGCAATGGTTATCCATGGAAGACGCGATCGCACATTGTCGGGCAGGGGGTTCAGTGTGGCAATGGGCAAGTATCGATGATGGGGTTGATCCGGATGTGGTAATCGTGGGAATTGGCGATTGTCCCATGTTAGAAGTCATGGCAGCCGCGCAAATCCTCAGACAGGAATTACCGGAGTTACGGGTGCGAGTGGTTAATGTGACGGATTTATTAATTCTCGAACAAAATTCCACTCATCCCCATGGGTTAGATGATGATATGTTTACTGCCCTATTCACCCCGGATAAACCCGTGATTATCAACTTCCATGGTTATCCATCGTTGATTAAACAAATGCTGTTTGGGCGTCCCACAATTGAGCGATTCCAGATTAATGGCTATCAGGAAGAAGGGACAACTACAACACCCTTTGATATGCAAGTCCGTAATGGTACGAGTCGGTATCATTTAATTATGCAAGCGATTCGTTTAGCGGCACAGAACAATCCGCGTGTGTCTGCACGGGCAAATGATCGGGTGCGTCATTATGAATATGTGTTAGCGGCTCATGGGCAGTATATCTGTGAAAATGGCGAAGATCCTGAAGAAATTACCAATTGGCAGTGGTGTTAATTTGGTCATTTGTCATTTGTCATTTGTCATTGGTTAGGGAATGGGGAACACCTCGGCTTCGCTCGGTGTGGAATAGGCAATAGGATTAAGATTCATCTGTAGGGGCGGGTTTCAACTTATGTTACAGCCCTCACCCCCAGCCCCTCTCCCAAGCTTGGGAGAGGGGAGCAAGAGGGAAGCTGTGTAGCAATAGGCAATAGGCAATAGGCAATAGGCAATAGGGTTAATATTCGTCTGTAGGGGCGGGTTTCACTATTATCCTTTTTGGCGCACCTAGATTGGATTAAACCCGCCCCCGTCCCACCCTCCATTTAATTTGTTATCAGAATCACCGATGAAAGTTTTAGTATTAAACGCGGGTTCTAGTACCCAAAAAAGTTGTTTGTATGAGATTGGCGAATCTTTACCCAATTCTCCGCCAGAACCAATATGGGAAGCTAAGATTGAATGGACGGGACAATCCGATACAGAACTTTTAAAGGTTAAAACGTCTCAAGGACGATCGATAGAGGAACGCCTACCCACCGATAATCGAATTAAGGCGATCGCTCAAATGTTGAATACCCTTTGGCGCGGTCAAACTCAAGTCATTTCCCAACTGAGTGATATTGATGTGGTGGGACATCGGGTGGTTCATGGCGGTGATAAATACCATCAACCGACGTTGATTAATGCTGAAGTGAAAAAGGCGATCGCGTCTCTGTCTCCATTAGCGCCATCCCACAATCCAGTCAATCTAGAAGGAATTGAGGCGATTGAGAATATCTTACCCGATATACCCCAAGTAGCGGTATTTGATACCTCATTTCATGCTCGAATGCCCTTACCTGCTGCGATTTATCCGGGTGGCAAAGATTGGCTGGATCAAGGAATACGTCGTTATGGTTTTCATGGGATAAGTCATCACTATTGCCTGGAACGAGTTGCCCAGTTATTGGCAAAAGAGGCTAAATCATTACGAGTGATTACCTGTCATTTAGGCAATGGGTGTTCCTTAGCGGCAATTCGGGATGGTATCAGTATTAATACAACCATGGGTTATACACCTTTAGAAGGATTAATGATGGGTTCACGTTCCGGTTCAATTGACCCTTCAATTCTGATTCAACTGATGCGACAGGGGTATAATGCGGATCAATTAGAGCATTTATTAAACAAAGAATCAGGATTAAAAGGGTTATCGGGTGTAAGTAGTGATATGCGCCAAATCAATGACGCGATCGCGGCGGGTAATGAACAAGCTAAACTCGCCTTGGATGTTTATATCCACCGCTTGCGCTTCTATTTAGGGGCAATGTTAACCTCCTTGGGCGGATTAGATGTATTAGTCTTTGCAGGCGGGGTTGGCGAACATCAAGCTACTGTGAGAGCCGCCGCCTGTGACGCCTTAGCGTTTTTGGGACTTAAAATCGACTCAGACAAGAATGAAACAAATCCCGTAGATACAGATATTTCCACAGAGGATTCAAGCGTGCGCGTTTTCGTGATTCATACCCAAGAAGATTGGGCGATCGCGCAATCCTGTTGGAACATGGTTAAAGCGTCGGCTAAGTAATCAAAATCTGTAGGGGCGGGTTTAGCCACTAAAACGACTTGTCACCAATAACTTCTCAACAAAACCCGCCCTGGCTTGGTATTATCTTGTAAGCGGCAACTACTTCGTTCGGGAGTGGTAAATTTAGCTTGTTAGGATTTAGCGGTCTGTCAAGCCAATTTTGACGGCTAATAGATTTGTATATCTACCAATCCATAAGCTATGCCAGCCAAGCAATATATTGTCTCCCTACTCCAGCACAATTATTGTTGCTTGAAAAAAGCAATTATCGCTCTTTTGTGCTTACCGTAACTGCTCCAACCAATCCACTAAATCCGACACCTCCGAAAAATCCAATAGCGCTTCTGCTAACGCTTCCAACTGTGCGATAGGTAATCTCCTAACTCGCTCAATCAATACTGGCTCAACCTCACCCAACCGCCGCTTAAGCTGACGGATAATCAGATTCACCTCTCCTGCTCGTGGCTGCTGCTGATCCAACCACGCCGCTAAATCAGTAGTTGCCGAAAAATCCAATAGCGCTACTCCTAACGCCTCTAACTGCTCAGGAGGTAACTCTCTAACCCGCTCAATTAATGCTGGCTCAACCTTACCCAGTCGCCGCTCAATCAAACGCCTAATCAAGCTAAATATCCCTTGTTGCAGAATATCTTGATAAATCACAGATCCGCGCATCATATCCTCCCGCAAAAACCGACGAATCAAATCTTTCTCAAACCGCAACCCCGCCAGAATTTCTGTACAACCAGAAATATTTTGTCGCTGCTCCCTATTAGGAATTCTAGCGACTTGTTCCGCTACCTGCGCCAACAATCCTTGAGGCTCCTCTGTTCGCGCCAATGTCGCCAAAGGTAATAGTGTCGGATTAGCTAGAAATGGTGCTGGTTCTTGTTCCCATAAGCGAACCACTCGATAGCGGTGAATCGTTGTGTCATCTCGATATTCCTCAGTAAAAGCCACTTCATTCGTTGTCTCCTGCAAAAAGATAACCACCTGCACTACAGCACACCGATATTGTCGCTTCAACCTTACCGAGTAATCCAGCATTCGGAATGGAATCGGTTGGTTAGAGTAGGGTAATGTTTGAAACTCAATATGCAAGATTTGATTAGCGATTCGCAAGAAGCTGACAGCATCCGCACGAATAGGCTCTAAAGTTAACTCGGTTTTGAGTACCTCAACCTCCTGATATTCAACGTCAAGTAGCCAGTCGGCAAATGCGACTGGATATTGTTCAGCCAAATACTTACATACATTGTCGTAACTCAATTTGTTGCTTTTCTCCTCACTCCAGCACAATCCACAGTTTAGCTACATCTTTCTATTTCAGGACTTACGCAGGTACATCATATATGGTGGCAATGGTGCGTTACGCTGCGCTAACGCACCCTACAGGTAGATGCTCGGCGTAAAATTAACTCTAATCATCATAACTAAACTTCAACGTTACAAACTTATCACTAGAACCTGGGCGCTGACAAAAGACTTCTTGTGACCGATCGCGTTCATCTTTTACACAACTCACCATCCGTTTAAATTGTTCGACATTATTTTTATACTGTCCTGGATTGATGCGGAGTTTTTGGCGGAATTGCCCCCAAGTAACATCAACAATATCATTTCCACATACCATTTCTACTTCACCCCGTTCTATGTCAACATCGCCCACATCTACTTCAAATTCAGCATCTTCAATTTCCAAGATGTTGCACGTCTCCAGTTGGGCGCGATCGCCACAAGCGGCTAATCCACCAACGGTGATCGTAATAACACTACTGAGAGCGAGAGAAATAATCTTATTCATATCTGTTCCCTGAATTGTGAGCATAATTATGGACAAAGGAAAAAATGACCTAAATTAACTATAAATGACTACTAAACATCATCGCTGACGCCTGATTCAGTTTTGCCACTCTTGACACCGCCTGACGCCAATTCTGTTGGTCTTGCTTCCGGGTTTCTAATTCCTTGAATTCTAACCAAACCTTTGAACGAATATCCTCATCACTCAGGAAAATTTCCCACTCCCGCTTCATGTCCCTGGCATAAATAACCAAATCGATAAATTCCTGCACCATATAATAACGAGCTTGACTGGGTGCCGTCAGCCAACTATTTAATGTTTCCTGGCAAGACGCCACCGCTTGCTCATGCAATTTTTCCAGATTCCTGAGTACCTCTGAAGCATTGGATGGATCAGGTAAAATACCGACAACTTCCGCCAGACTTAAATCAATATCTGATTGCAATATCTCATCAAGCTGTTTGCGAATTAAATGTAATAGAACACTCCCATAAGAAAACTCGAACTCCCAAAGCGTTCTAAACCCTAACTCTAGTTGATTTCCCCGTTGTCCTAATAAATCTGCCATGTCTTTGAGAAACTCAGCTCCTCTGGTTGAGGTTAATTCGCCCAACTGACCTTGAGTAACTAAAACCTCAGTCACCAACGATTTCACTTTATCAATTGATAGTCTTAAGCCTTTATCGACTTGTAAAAAATGCCGGGATAGATGAATTCGTAGTTCCCGAATGTAAACTCGGTAGATAGCTTGATAGGATTCTTTAAACTCAAATTCACAACTGCGGCTGATAATCTCCTGATCCGTCTCTGGAATCCCTTTATCCGTTTGACAGTTTTTCAATGCGGCTTGCACCGCCACCTGAAAGTCTGGATCAATGGCTTCACATTGCTCTTTCAGTTGATTTCTCAGGTCTAAAAGTCCTTGGATCAGTTCCTGAGACAGTTGCTCAAATAGTCGTCTAAATTGGCGAGATTCGCCCGAATTGTATCCCAAGGCTTGAGCCGATTTTTCCAGTGCTTGCTGAATCTGCTGATGCAATTGTTGCAGGTTACTTTGGCAACGACTCGCATATCGTTTATCCAAGTCTTGAATATTCACCGTGAGATAGTCTAAAACCTGATTAAAGACTCGGTTCGCATCATCTGGGTCAGAACAATCCGCTATTTCGGTCTGTACTACCTGAATCGTATCAATATTTTGTTTAAGACGTTGACACGCTCGGAGATTCTCTGTTCTGCGACTATAGTTTAAAATCATAAATGACCGTTTTTCTAGATCATTCAGAGCTTGTGCTGCTTTATCATATAACTGATTATCTAGGCGTTGCCATTGATAACGTTGCGGATCAGGTCGTTTGATAAACAAAACTACATCCACTTCATTACCCAAGGTTTCTAACATCAGCGTTTCATCGCCTAACTTGGAGTCGCCTAAACCCGGAACATCGACCAGCGCAATTTTGCCCACATCAGGATTTTGAAACGGACAAACTATTTTCACCTCTTTCACTGCCAAGTGTTTGAACGTAGTTAAATGATTCTGCTGAGTACCATCCCGTTTTTGCATCACATAATCGGTAATTTCTGCCGCCTGAATTTTTAGCGATCGCGGATTTCCAGATCGAATCAATGATCGATACTGACTAAGATTCCGATGGTAGTCATCACACAGGCGTTTGTACATTTCTTCATGGCTCGCTCCGGCTACTCCTTGTTCGGGAAATACCTGGCTAGCAAACTCATCTAAACTATAAGGTTTTTCCGCCAAACTCAGTTCATCGTAATAGGGATAAATGACTTCATTTAAAAAGGATGATTCTGAATGTAGCGTGACTTTGACATGAACAGATGGATTAGCTTTAGGTAAAACCATCTGCTCTTGAATGCCATATAAACTGGAACTTACACCATTAAATTGAGTCGTATTTTCCCTATAATTATTGTGATCATAGAATTGCTCTTGACGATTTTCGATTGTACTGCGAACTGCCGTACAAGCTCCTCCTTCTAATGCCGGAATTTCCTTATCGGTGAGTCCACTTAAGGTTTTCAGTAATGTACTTTTTCCCTGTCCCATCAGTCCAACAACACCAATATTTAAAGTTGGACGTGAGAATCGTTTTTGCAGACTGTTCAGATGCTCGGATTCAACTTGAAGCTGTTGCAATAAATAGGAGAGATGAATGGTATTGAATTGCTCGCGAATTTCACTCTCACCGAACGATACATCCAGCTGTTGGCGATACCGTTCTAATTCGCGCAGGGCGGTGGCAAGTTCTGCGAGATGGTTTTCTACCCGTTGTATTTCCTGGGCTAGAGGTTGACGCTGTTCGATAATATGGTCAATCCGTTGCGCTCTTGTCTGGGGGGGTTGGCTGGTATTCATGAAACCAGAAACGTTATTGTTAATCTCTTAGATTACTCCAAAGTCTAATGGCACTGAAATTATTATACTTATGTGAGCAAGTTCAAGTTGAAGGTTAATCTTAAGTAGTCGGACAAAAGACAACCACAGGCTCAAGCTTGCTTGTTTTGTCAACAAGCCTCAAACCCTTACGAATGACGAATGACGATCGTAACCGTTCACGTTAATTATGTCCACCTACTTACAGCATTGATATTGTGTAATAATTCTTAACTTTTCGAGTATTGTTTTCGGTGTTATTACCGTTCTAAACTTAAAAAGTTAAAAATAATAAATTAAGGCTTAAAAACCAGTGCTTTTACAAAAAGAAAAACTACAATACCTTAACAGCATTGCCCACGAAGGCAAAGTAGTGGTATTCGCCACTGATGCTGAAGGTCAGATCCACTACACGATTAAGCAAGATGGGTTTGAGGATAGTTACCTGAACACTCCACCAGACCAACGCACTGGCTGGGAACAGTGGAAACTCCTTGAATTTCCCAACGAGTCCACCGATGATGCATCCGTCGTCGCACTGGAAACCGAAGAATTCACCCGCCAAGATAACGGCTCCTTTTTGGTGCGATCGCGCTACCAAACCCAGGATGAAGCCGCCGTTGCCCCGGTACAGTTGGTTTCTGGAGTCGGACATATCTATGTATTTCGGCAGTCCAAAGAAAACACTCTATTGTGCGATCGCTTCGTCCTCGATGGCATGACCAACGAACTCACCCGCAAGCTAGAAGTGCGGTTTAAGCGTTCTCGCCAAAAACATAAACCCACCGAAGATATGAGAATGGGGGCATCGGGACTGCAAAACGTAGACTCTCTCGACTATCGAGACACCGATAACAACTTCTTCTACGAACCCACCACCGAACTCAAATGTATCAATAACCTTCATAACGGGTGGTTTTCCGTTGTTCAAGTTGCCACCAACGAACACGACAAATATCGCTGGCACATTTTTGCCTACAATCGCGCCACCCAAAAAGTCCAACTCATCACCATTCGCACCTCCGATGAAGGACTATTTGATCTGAAAGATTACACAGTCTTAGAACCCATCTCCGATACTGACGATACCCTTGTCCCCCGTAGCATTCCGGGCATTATTCAACGCACCTTAGATATTAATGGAGTTAGCGTTACCCACGGGTTAGCGGTCACCAAATACGACATTCAGCAGGAACAAGAAACCAAAGCCGGTCCTCAGTTGATGCGAATGTCCAGCAAAGTGATGTTGGTGATTCCCACCGATAAGGGGACAGCCGCATTAAGTTTTGGCATTGCTGGGGATGGCACGCTGTCGCAAATTGACGAACAGCCTCAAAACGATGTGTTGCGCAGCACCCAACGGGATGTGCTGTTGCCGTTGAATACCCTCGAACAAATTAAAGCCTTTGGCGATACGACCCCACCGGAAATTGGGAGTATTACGGGTTTTTCAGTGGGAACCGAGGCAGACGGCGCCGAAGATTTAGTCAAAATTACCTCCCCCGAAGCGGCTAACTTAGTCAGTGGTGACATGGTAGAAATCCAGAACACCAACGACTATAACGGTTTATACGCTGCCACTCGGATCGATGAAGATACGTTTACGATCGACCTTCCGGCCAATGAAGAGATGGGAACTTGGGAAGCTGTCGAAGAAGAAGGTGGCTTAATCTTTGATGGCATGGTGACGGGATACCAAAAAACTGCCGATGGGAAATTACAAGTTACTGCTTCCAATCATGGATTAGAAGATGGGGATGAGGTGCTATTGGTTGGCACTCAAGGCTATGACAACACCTATCAAATCCAAAAAGTTGACGATGCCAACTTTGTCATTCAACGGCAGTGGCCAGGTAGCGAAGCCGTTAATGTGAAGTTGGAGTCTCGCAAGCGTCGCGGCATTGTCCTCGATGGCAAGCAGGATTATGTTGACTGCGATCGAGAAATTAATTTGGCCGAACAGAGTTTTACCATCGAACTTTGGGCAAAACGAAATGAATTGCAACGTCAACAATGCTTAATCGGACAAGGAGAGGGAAAGCCAAACCACGCTCTGTTAATTGGCTTCCGCAGTAGCAACAACTTTTTTATGGCTTTTTGGGAAAATGCCATTGATACGCAAACCCAGTATGACGATCGCAACTGGCATCACTGGGCTTGTACCTACGACAGCGAGACCAAAACCCAAACGCTTTACTGCGATGGCAAGTTAGCGAGATCTCGGACGGCGACTTCCGATACCTTTGCGATCGGAAATTTCTATATTGGTAGCCGCTTTGATTTCCAGGATAAATTTAACGGCTGCATTGCCAATGTGCGGATTTGGGAGACTGCCCGCACGGCAAAAGAAGTCAAAGACAGTATGTATCTGCAACTAACTGGCAAAGAAGTCGGTTTAGTTGGGTATTGGCGTTTGGGTGCGATTTCTGAAGGCAAAGAACGTAAAGTTGTTGATTTCTCAGTAAATGGCAATGATGGCATTGTGTATGGTGATCCCTATGTGGGAGGTGTCACTCTCGATCACACTTTGCGCGATGGAATGCCTGCGGTGAAATATAGCAATGATGATTTGTTTGCTGTCAGTCAACGGGCAACCTATATTGAAGAGTTTGAGTTTAAGGTTAATCCGGCAGTTGATGTAAATAATGCCGATGGCAATGGCAACCAGATTTTCCAATTTTATTATTGGGGCAAAACTAGCCGCAGTGCAGACGAGAAAATTACTATTTCGGCTCAACAAGATGACTTTGAAAGTTTGGGCAATAGCTGGTATCGGGCTACTTGTCGCTTCACCATTCCCGATGGGGTGGCGATGTTACGCACTTTTGAAATTGCTGATGTTCGGGGAAACTGGACCAGTTTAGAGATTCGCAAGCATTATATTCGGATGGTGTCTGATGCGATTACGGAAGCGAAATATGGTGACTATATTTCTCTGGCAACTTTGGCTGATAATTCATCCAGTTTAAAAGATGAGTTAAGGACATTAGAAGAAAAAGAACGGCAAGAATCTATCCTTCTTGAAGAAAAATCAGAGATTGAAAAGCTACTTGCTTTACTGGCAGATGCGGCCAAACTAGATGCCGCGATCGCAGCCAAGCAATCTGAGATTAATACGCAACAAAGTAAAATCGACAACTTGCTAATAGCAGTCAATAACGCTTACAACCATTATCAAAAGGAAATCAACAATACTTTGAATTATTGGTGTAAATTCGTTTGCCGCCATCGTGAAGATTGGATTGTTCGAGTTTATACCCAGAATAATCAATTACTCTACGCAGATCTTGGTGCTAATGGCAATTCATATTACTCCAACAATAAATTCAAATTCGAGCAAGTTGATGGTGGTTATTATCGGATTGTTTGTATGTCCGGGAATAAAATTCCTATATGGACAGAGAACAAAGGTAAACTTTATGCTAAAAGTACCGCAGAGATAGAATTATTAGCTAGTCAGCCAGGTTGGGCATGGTTCATTAAAAAATGCCAAGAATGGAAGTTGAAGAAGCGGAGTGATGGGTATTATATCATCGAAAATAGATTAAATTTTGAAGTCTGGAATTGGGCAACCAGTGAACATAGTATTTTAGTTTGGCCAGAATATGGGGGAACTAATCAACACTGGAAAATTGTAAAAATAGGAGGAGAGACTAATAACAATATTTCCCAGGCTCGACAAACTTGGGAACAAAAGAAAAACGAGTTACAAAACGCTGAGAAAAAACTGGTTCAACTACAAGAAGAGTTAGAGAAACTGAAGTCACAAAAGACTAATATTTCTGGGAATAAGGCAGAACTCGAACAACGCATCCAAATTGTGATTGCCGAAATTCAACAGATTCGTAATGAGTTAAATATTGCCAATACTAACTTCATCACAGGCGTTAAACAGAACCAGCAAACTGCTCTAGCAATGAGCCAACTAGCTCAAGATAGCCGTGATTTAACCACGCAGGGGGCCCTGGTCGGTTTTGTTCATCCTGCTGGCCGACTCAATGCCATTGAAACCTGCGAAGGCAATGTGCAACTCAGCTATTTTGACGATCAAGGACGGATGCGGCAAACCCTATATGACGCCACATCTGACCGTCTGAATACGGCGTTTGAACAGTGGATACCTGATAGTCTGCGGACTTGCATCAATTTCAATAATGGCAGTAGTTTGGTCAAATTAAATGACCCACTTTACTTCTTAGGTGAGAACTTCACTGTGGAAGCGTGGTTTGCTTATCCTTTTTCCGAGAAATTACAGTGGCACGTCTTAGCCAGTTCTCAAGATAACGAACAGCAAATTGTTGTTTACAACAGCCAATATTTAGGGCTATGCATCAATGGGGTGTTCTTTGATTGCGGCTACGATTTAGAAAAGCTTTCTGATGGTTGGCATCATCTGGCCATTGCCGCCAAACGGGAACCGCAAAGCAGTGTTTTTGCCCATTTCTATATTGATGGTGAAAAAGTCGGAGAAACCCAAGCTAAACCGGCAGTGCAACTCGATGGCAATGACGACTTCATTTCATTGCCAGCGATGAATGTAGATTATTCCGTTGGCTTCACGATTGAAGCCTGGGTGCATTATGCCAGCTTTAATACTTGGTCGCGGATTATTGATTTCGGCATTGGTTTTAGTGCCGGGGATATTATTTTGGGGAATGAAGCAAATACCGATACATTATTTATCTCAGTCGGGGGAATATATCTACGCGCCCCAAATGTACTAGAAACTAAACAATGGATGCACCTAGCCGCAACAGTTGATATTGTTGGGAATGTGACCATTTATAAAAATGGTTTACCAGTTGCCACAGGGAAAGCATCAGTTCCTGCCAGTATCAATCGTACCAATAATTTTATTGGTAAGAGTAATTGGCAAAATGATGGCAATTGGGACGGTGAAATTGCTGAGGTTCGTCTCTGGAAATTGCCCCGGACTCAAACCGAGATTCAAGGGAATTTAGGCAAAACTCTGAAAGGAGAAGAAACAGGTTTAGTGGGTTACTGGCAATTGGCTGGAGGTGCGGCTAACGATAGTTCATTGAAAGGCTATAACGGTACAATTCAGGGGACACCCAAAGCCGTAACCTTACCCGCAAAAATTACCGGTGATATTTATACGATTGGCAATCTTGCTTCGGATGATAGCACCAGTTCAAACAATACAGCACTCGAATTTGATGGAACGGACGATTATATTGAATTTGCCCAGGGTCTCCCCTCAGTTCAAACTGCGATCACCATTGAATTTTGGTCAAAAGGAGCCAGCAGTTTACCAAAGGCAACCAGTATTATCGAAGGTTATAACAGCCAAAACCAGCGCGTCTTAAACATCCATTTACCCTGGATTAATCAAACTATTTACTGGGATGCGGGGAATCAAAACGGGTGCGATCGCATAGAAAAATTAGCCCAAGCCAGTGAATATAAGGATAGTTGGACACATTGGGCTTTTGTCAAAGATGCCTCTACCGGACAGATGTTAATCTACCACAATGGAGCAATCTGGTATCAGGGAAGTGGAAAAACTAAAACCTTATCTGGTATTGAGAAATTTGTGATCGGGGCTTATGTCAATAAGATCAATAAATGGAGTGGTTCTCTAGGAGAATTCCGCATCTGGAATAAAGCCCGAACTCAAGCAGAAATTCAAGGGGATATGGGCAAAACCCTCACAGGTGGCGAGTCGGGTTTAGTCGGTTATTGGCCTTTGCGGGATGGTTCTGCCAAAGACTATTCCCCGAATGGAAACAATGGCACCCTGAATGGCAATCCTCAAACGGTGCCATTTGACCAAGTACAACTGCAAAAGCAGAACACCAATCAGTTCGGCAAACTGGCAGAAGTCCGCATTTGGGGCATTAGCCTCAGCGATGAAGAAATTGCCGTCAACAGCAAAACCCTCCTCAGTGGCAACGAACCAGGGTTACTCGCTTACTACCCGATGACCGAAGCCACGGGTAATGAAGTGCGCGACTATTCTGGCAACAACCGTCATGGCACCATGCAAGGGGCATCCTGGTGGGGTTGTGCTGCACCCATCGGCAACCTGGGTCATACAGTAATGAAGTTTGACGGGAAAAATGATTATATCGCCACCGAAACACCCCTGTTGAATAATCGCTCTGCTTTTACCTTAGAAGGGTGGGTGAAAGCTTCGTCCCTTCCTGCTGGTATGATTAGTCTATTCGGACAAAATGATGTTGTTGAATTTGGCATTCACAAACAACAACTGTCTGTCTGGACTGCTGGAGGTGCAGGCGCAGCTGCTGATACTTCCTATCCTTTGCATGAGTGGCATCATGTTGCTGTTGTCGGCAATGGCAAAAATTTAATCCTTTACCTGGATGGTACAGCTATCAGAAAAGGGGGTTCTGCAACCAGTAATTATGGTAATTCCTCCGACCCATTTAAAATTGCTGCGGGAGTATGGTCTGGAGGAGCTCAGAATCCATTCTGTGGTCAAATGGCCGAAGTTCGCATTTGGAAGCAAGCCCGCACCCCTGCAGAAATCCGGGCAACCATGAACCAACGCCTAAGCGGTAATGAAGCAGGTTTATTAGGTTACTGGCCTTTGAACACCATTACACCCGAAGGTACAACAGTTAAAACCCCTGACCTCACAGGCAATTATCCTGGCACTGTCCACGAAGCCATTACGACCAAAGACAATACCCTGCCTATTGGTGGGGATGCCCTTGTCAGCAGCGAGTACAGCACTATCACTGTTGACCCAAGCACTCAGCGCAAGTCAGCCATGATGCGGCGTTTCTTTGCCAGTCCGGTTCTCAATGGTGCCGAAATGCTGCCAGAAAAACGCATCGAACAATTGCAACTGCAATGGATTGGCAATGCCCAATTTGCCCCCACCCTGCTGGGTTACATCGAAGGTGCGCCCCCCATTCCTAGCGAAAACCTGACTGAAAGCGATGATTACAATGGTGCTACCTCCGTGGAACTCGCCATGTCTGAAGATGTAGACTTTAGCTGGAGTCGCGCTCAGGATTCTGGTTTAGGAGCAAGTGCGGAAATCTTTGCTGGTATCGCTAATGAGGCGGCTGGAGGTCTGGGTTATGAGGTCAAACTAATAGAAGGAAGACTAGGATTTAAAGGTGCATTAGATTTCAGCTATCAATTTATCAACGAGAGTAACATTACCTCTAGTTCATCGAACAGTATGACTGATAGCCTACAGTTGCGAGGAACCCCTGAAAAAACACCCAAATTCCCTCATTTGGGTACACGGTTTATTCCTAAAAATGTTGGCTATGCTTTGGTGATTTCTAGTTTGGCAGATGTCTTTATCAGCAAATTGGCTCGCAGTGGCAAAATGGTGGGCTACCAAGTGCAGCCTGTGGATGGCATTCCTCCCGATGTGAATACCATCACCTTCTTGATGAATCCCGCCTACAGTATGAATGGTAGTTTAGACGGGATGACCGGAAGTTCTGCGACGAGCGATCGCTTCTTCCGCCATGTTCCAGAAATGCGCTCTCAGTATGGTTCCCTTTATCCTGCCAGTTACTACCGCTTGCAAGAAGCCTACAACCTGAAACAGGCGATCGAACGGGAAGATAAACGGCGTGAGTCTTATTTCCAACAGTTTAACGCCCGCTTATTGGATGAAGCCTCCCTCAGCCGGGAAGCAAATAGTGGTGTTGCACCGGGTAGCATATCCGTGGAACGGGAAGAAGACCAAGCCAATACCAATCTAACGGAGGAGGAACAGAAAGCTGCTGAGGAGGCGAAAATGGAGCAAATGAAAGAAGAGATAGAAGCCTCCCAAGATCAACAGTCAGCCGCCGTCAAGCAAAAACAAGCGGAAATAGACGCTAAGATTGCAGATCAAGAAAAACGCGCCCATGCCACAGAAAGTTTTGCGGGTTGGCAGAAGAAGATGGAAAATATCTTGATTCGCGCTGGCAAACGCAATATTGTCAATACCTATGTTTGGGATGCCGATGGTGGGTTACGTGCAGAAGCCCAAAGTTTCGCGACTACTGCAGAACATACCATTGGCGGTTCGTTTAGCCTGGGTGCTGGCTTAGGGGTGGACACAATGTTTATGGCGTTGGGAGGACAAGTCGAATTAACAGCCCTAGCTACAGTTAACATGACTCAAACGATGACCAAAACCGAAGCCCGTAGTAAAGGCTTTGAGTTAAATGTCGATTTGAGTGGTGTAGAGAGTATTGGCATCACCGATTACAATGACTACCCCATCATGCCAGGGGAAAAGGTTGATCGCTATCGGTTTATGAGCTTCTACCTGGAAAACAGTACCGATAATTTCTACGACTTCTTCAACTATGTGGTCGATCCAGAGTGGTTACGCAGTAACGACGAAGAAGCCCGCGCCTTACGTCAAGCAATGGGCAAAGCCAACAAGACTTGGCGAGTGCTGCACCGTGTCACCTATGTGGAACGTCCCGCATTGATGGGCTTTGGTCGGGATGTTCGCAAACTGGTGGGTGAAGAGGATGAGTTAAACCAACGGCTTTATTCCAAAGTCGAACAGTTGGAGGAAGAGAACAAACAACTGAAGCAGCAGTTAGATGAAATTATGCAATATCTGAAAACAAAATTGCCCTAATTTCCGGCTGGTTTGACAAATATTTATGCGTAGAAAAAAGGGGTGCCAAGTAGCGCCTCTTTTTTCTATAAAAATTATGGTCATTACAGCGCTTTCCTTTGCTATGAGGTACAACATGAATCTAGCCGTTTCAGGGATAGCGGGCTAATACTGTACTCCATAAGAGCGCGAAGCGCTGTATCGCGATCGCATAAAGTAACGATAGGCAATAAATCTCCTAGGACTTACGCAACCACATTATATTATGATAGGAAAGGTGCGTTACGCTTCGCTCTCCTCTCCTTACACATAGAGGCTTTGCGTAAGTCCTATCTCCAATCATCTAGAATCCTTCAGGAATAAATAGTACAGGTATCCATTCCCGCCAATGACTCCAGCGCGATCGCCTGCGAGAACTCCTGTCCCCATAAAGATATCTACTCGTCCGGGTCCTTTAATTGCACTTCCTGTATCTTGATCCAACACATAGCGACTCACCCAATGGGATTCGAGTTGTCTTTGGGCATTAGGATAGGGGATGCGAGTTTGAATCAACGCTAATGCGCCGGGAGGCATTAAGGATTTATCTGTAGCAATGGATCGTTCGGCTGTTACAGGTACACCTAGGCTTCCCGTCGCGGGTGCGCCATTGGTTTCCCGGAAGAAGACAAAACTTTGATTCCGAGGTAAATAGTGATCCAATTCACTGGGAAATTGACGGAAATAATCCATTAACACAGGTAAGGTTAACCCTTCCAGAGGCAACTTGCCATCTTTGACCAATTCTCGCCCCACACTGGTATAAGGATAATCCGTCTTCCCCGCATACCCAACCGTCATTAGACTCCCATCGGGTAATTGCAGACGGGCAGAACCCTGAACATGAATCAAAAATGCCTGAAGGCGATCGCGCAACCAGACGAGTTCTAATCCATACAGGGGGCTATTTTCACCAAACCCATCCACGCCTTCTAAATCAGCACGAGTCGGGTGAGGCGTTTTCCAGGTATTAAAGTTTGTCGGTAAACGGTAAAGAGGATACCGATACTCGGCGCTAGGGGTACGACTGGCAGGATAAATGGGTTCAAAGTAACCCGTAAATAAAACCGTTCCCTGATCATCATGTCCCACCGACTGATAAACCTCAAACTCACGATTCACCGCCGCTTGCAGTTCAGCCGGGGAATTGGAGGTGAGCAAAAGTTGACGAAATCGCACCAGGGAACGGCGCACTCGTTCCAGAGTTATCCCTGGGATGGGATAGTTTTGGTACGTCGCCGCTGCTGTCGGTGTCGCCAGATAGCGCAGGCTATGGTCAATTGACTTGAGTAAAGCTTGGCGATCGCCTGGTTGTTCAGGAGTCCCCCAGAGTTGCTCATCGAAGCCGAGGGAGTCCAGTGTCACCGCTTCAGTATCGGGATTGATTCGTTCCAGAGGAACATCGGGAACAGCCAAACTGCTGCCACTGAACAACAATATGCCTAAACTCAGGGAGAGACTCGTCAGTTGTTTTCTCATGCTTGTTCAAACTGTGACGTCGTATCATCAATCATTAGCCATTGGATGGTGTACCAATGACCAATGACAAAGACTAAAAGCGCTCGACGCTACCCCCGAAGATGGGTTCCACCCGAATCGCTAAAACGCTGGAGGGGCGTACCACCATATATTCGCCCTGAATATTTTTAATCGGGACGTTGATAAAGTCCTTAGACTCAGATTTGGGTACGAGTTCACCACTGTACCATTTCTGAAACTCTTGAATCGTGGTAAAACGCACCTCTTCTCGGTGTCCGCCAGCCATAAGAATGTGAACGGCAAACTCATCTGGAGTTCTAGGCATAAAATTTTCTCCTCAATCCATCCCAATTATTATCTGTGACGATGAGGGATAAATCACGTCCATAGATTAAACCGTTGCAGTAATGTTTCCAATACCACAGGCAAGGTCTTTTGTAAATCCTCAGGTTGACGAAATGATAGCTGCTGGTGCTGGGGAACCTCAAAGGGAAACTGTCCCGGTAAATCGGGGCGTTCCATCTGTACCAGTAAAATTTGTTCTCGGCGCTTGCTGATGAGGGCGTAACCAATTTCGACACAGACTTGGGGATTGGGGATCACGAGGGGTGTCTGTTCTCTGTCCACTTTCGCGATCGCGGTACCATCGGCGATAAATAGCAAACTCTTACGGATGCGACGCATCTGGGTACTGCTGAGGCGCATGGGTTCACCCGCAGGGCGACGAGACTGTTCTAGGGTTAGGGGAAGACGCGATCGCTGATTGAAGTCCTCCAGGGTGTTATTGAGGCTATCCCGTAGCGCTTCACTGGCACGAGAACATTCATTTTGATAACTCAAAAAGATAATTGGATCAAGTTGCGCCATCACCTCTTGCTTGGTGAAGTAAATCTCATGAGAGATCAAATCAATATTGGAAATGGCATAGCCACCACTACCTTCAATGTAAAACTCCACCGTTTCCCCATCCAGGTAGCGCCCAAACCATTCTGATTGTTTGACATCCTGACTATCGTCTAAGAAGTCAGCCCTTAACCCTGATTTGAGCAAGCTGTTTTTGCTTAACCGCAAATCGTGAGGGCGTTTCTCCAATTCTCTAATTGGTTCGTAGTCCTGGAGATACCAGGCTTTCAGAGCAATGATTGCCATGCTGTGTGATCAAGGATTCCGCACCTAACATTAAAATTCCCAGTCTTGGAATTTTAGCAGTAAGCGGAGATATCTTCACCACATTCATCGGCTAAATAGCACAACGCCCGGAAGCGTAATCCGACTACTTCGTCATAGAAGGGATTCAGCTTACACAAGGGGGGAATGTGAAACAGAGTATGCCCAAATAGGTTAATGTCTCGCTCAAAGGGGCATTGGGCGGGGATCAGATTGCAGATCAAGTGCGCCAGTTGGGGATTATGGACTTCAATCCCATCAATCCACCGTTTCATGGGTTTGAGCAAATCGAATCGTTTTTTCGGTTGGGGAGGTTGGGTTGGGGTTGAGGACGGCTGTTTCGGCTCTATCCAAAACCATTTCGTAAGAATTGGGTTCTTCGTTGTAAAATCAGATACACTCATAAATCTGTTCCTGTACTATCAACAAACCAACTAAACCACTTGTTATCCACCTACAACTACTCTGGCATTTACACCGGATGAATGTCCGTAAAGGTTTAGTGAAGTTTCAGCGTGAATCTTGCACGTTCTGTAAACTTCTTCACGAGCAAAAGCGAGTGGATTCAAGCTGTTTCGGTTCTGTTGGTGATCCCCCAGATATTAAGAAAACTGGGTTATATAGGCTGCTCTAATCAAGGAGCAGCGCATCTTAAAAGTAGAATTTATAAAACGTGACTAGATTGTCAGTCAATAGACTAAGACAATTGATAAAAAAGCTGATAATTGTTGCTTTGTCCCCATTATTAAAGCTAGAGTACTGATTTTCATGTTGCCAGAGGCTGAACTTGGGGGCATCCGTAATCTAACTGAAGTTCAGTTCACTCGCAGTAGCGGTGTCCGTGACACCACTTATAAGAATAACTCATTGAGGTGATTAAGTTAACTGATATATGAGGAAGCGATCGCAAAATCTTCGGGATTACTCTGGCTATCGGCGATTCATCGGTATCCGCTCCATGGGGTCAGGTTGTCTCTGCTCAATCCCCTGTCTGGTAGTCAGTCATCTGCGATCGGCAAAGGAATGCGATCTTTTGCATAAACCTGAAATCGAGAGGCAATAAGCACGATGGCTACACCGATACAGACACTGAGGAAGAATGAATCTAAAATCAGTAGGTTTGGATCGCCGAAACCTTTGATATACCGTAGGGTGGGCAGTGTCCACCAGCCTTAACCATGAAATCGACTAACGCCGTTGTTCTGATCACAAGTGTATTCATGTTCAGTGTCTGGGGATGGGGAATCACTCAAGCCGCCGAACCTAGTCTGGGGAGTTCTTTTCGGGATTTTTGTCTTCAGAAAACCCGATTGTCAGCCGAGACGAGAAAAACAGTAGAGGTACTGTTAGAAGCTGCAGGCACGAGTGATTGTGAGTTAGCTGCCGAGAATCTGTCAAGTCGTACTGAGCTTTACCTAGACAGAACAGGAATCAGTGACCTGAGTCCTTTATCGGGACTGACGAATCTAAATTGGCTTCAACTTATTAACAATCAAATCACCGATATCAATCCTCTAGCCAGACTCACTAACTTGGAGGTGCTTTACCTAGATTACAACCAAATTACGGATATCAATCCTCTAGCCGGACTCACTAACCTGGATACACTTGTCCTTAATCAAAACCAAATTACTGATATTAGTCCTCTCGCCGAACTCACTAACCTTCAGACACTTCAACTCATCAACAACCAAGTGAAAGATATTCGTCCTTTAGTCGGACTAACCAGCCTGAGTTGGCTTCTACTCGATGACAACCAAATCACCGACATCCATCCCCTAAAAGAACTCAAAAACCTGGAGACAGTAGTCCTTAACAACAACCAAATAGCTACCGTCCATCTCGTGAAACTCACCAACTTGAAAGAGCTTCACCTTAGCAATAACCAAATCACCGATATCACGTTAGCAGAACTTCCCAATCTTTATTGGCTTAGTCTTAATGATAATCAAATCAAATATGTTAGCTCTCTAGCGGGACTCACTAACCTTCAGACACTTCAACTTAATGATAACCAGATTGCAGATATTAACCCACTAGCGGGACTCACTAATCTCAAGTGGCTTGCTCTCAGTGGAAACCAAGTTACAGATGTTAACCCGCTAGCGGGACTCACAAATCTGGGGATGCTTCTGCTCAACAACAATCAAATTAAAGATGTCAGCCCTCTATCAGAACTAACAAATCTGACGATGCTTTTTCTTGAAGGCAATGAAATTGCTTCGGATAGCTCCGCTAATGCACAACCAACTTGCCCAGTCAGTCCCCCAGATATTTGCAAATTCTGAAAACGTAGCAAGAGTGGTATTTTGATGCAACTAATAAATTAACTATTCAATTACAAAGACTATAGCGAAATGTCTAATCAAAATGAAGTTGTTGAGAACCTGAAGGGATTTATGTTACTTCTCCTCTTTCATTTCATAGCTGGATTGATTATCTTTGCCCTTGGCTAGTTTAGCGCCGGAAACTATACCCATTTGTTCGTGTGGATAATTGGTGCGATGGGCTTCTTATTCTGGCAGTTGCTTTACGTCATCCCTCTGATTATTTGGCTCAAGCACCGGAGAAAAATGGGGATGATGAAAGGTGTGATTATTGGTGCAGTATTAACCGCACTATTGAATGTATCTTTATTGTGGTAGATGATCAAAGATTTTGCAATGGCTCTAGCGTACTTGAACAATTTAACGCAGCTTGATGGCATTCTATAAACATTGTAGAGACGTAGCATGCTACGTCTCTACAGCCGAAATAATCTAAGAAGCCGCCTTAGCTGCTGTACGCTGGCGACGACGTCCTACCCGTTTCACTTGGGGTTCCTCTGGAGTTTGTAGTAAGAATACTACGAGAGGACGACTTTGCAGTTCGCGGCGAGTTAACCGTTCTAAATCTCCCTCAATTTTCTGTTGCAATCCTGTCCAGTCAACTTCTGGTTGTTTTTTGCCATCCAATGACTTGGCAAAGTCTGTCCACTGCTCACTCAATGTCCGCTCAATCCGCTTAATCACTAATTGTTGAAGCAAGGATTTCTCCACACTAGCCACGACACCCCGCAGGTGAATTTCGGGTTGGGCGAGGAGTTTACCCTCCCAACTTACGGCGGTGGCGACAGTCACTACCCCATCTCCTGCAAGCTGCTGACGTTCTTTGAGGACTTCATGATGCACGATACCGGAGCGATCGACTAACTCAATACCGGAGGGGACTTGACCGACAACACTAATGCTATCTTCGGTTAATTCCACCACATCTCCGTTATTGGTAATCACGATATTTTCTGCCGGGATACCCATCTTTTGCGCCATTTTGCCATGTTGGATCAGCATCCGATGTTCCCCGTGAACGGGCATGAAAAACTTGGGTCGGGTTAAGGCAAGCATTAGTTTATGATCTTCTTGAGCGCCATGACCCGAAACGTGAATCCCTTGATGGCGTCCATAGATCACGTTTGCCCCTTGCATCATCAGGCGATCGATGGTGTTTACAACCGCGATCGTATTTCCGGGAATCGGATTAGCGGAGAAGACAACCGTGTCACCCTCTTGAATTTTCAGTTTCCGGTGTTCCCCTTTGGAAATCCGGGTGAGAGCAGCTAAAGGTTCACCTTGAGATCCAGTGGTGAGAATTAATACTTTTTCTGGGGGTAAACTGTTGGCGGCGTGGAGTGGCTCGAATAAGCTATCGGGACATTTTATATACCCCAGATTACGAGCTTGGGCGATAACATTGAGCATGGAACGCCCGACAACAGACACCACTCGGTTTTGTTTTTGTGCCAGATCTAAGATGAGTTGCACTCGATGAACTGATGAGGCGAATGTGGTGACCAGTATTCGTCCCGGTGCTTGAGAGAAAATACGATCCAGATTGGGATAAACAGACGCTTCAGATGGAGTGTGTCCGGGAACTTCGGCGTTGGTGGAATCGCTGAGGAGACAAAGGACACCTTTTTCCCCATGTTCGGCTAATCGTTGAAAATCAAAGTATTCACCATCGACCGGGGTATGATCGACTTTGAAGTCTCCGGTGTGGACAACGATGCCAATGGGGGTGTGAATCGCGACGGTAAAACTATCGGCAATCGAGTGAGTGTTGCGAATATATTCGACCATAAAGGACGAACCAATCCGCACCATATCGCGAGGACTCACGGAATTTAACTTCGTGCGATCGCTAACTCCAGCTTCCTCCAGTTTGCCTTTCAGCAGCGCCATCGCCAGTCTAGGGCCGTGAATGACGGGAATATCAAATTGCTTCAAGTGATAGGGAAGTCCACCAATATGATCTTCGTGACCATGGGTGACAATCATGCCCTTGATTTTATGGCGATTTTCCCGTAAATAGGTCATATCGGGCAGCACGATATTAACCCCGTGCATTTCATCATTGGGAAATCCTAATCCTGCATCCAAAAGGATGATTTCGTCATTGAACTCGAAAATGCAGGTATTTTTGCCAATTTCATGCAGCCCACCTAAGGGAATAATTTTTAGAGCGGGTGAAGATTTTTTGCTAGTCAATTTGCCTCCTTTGAGAGTTCTATTACTCATTAATTACAACGTTAAACCTGAATTGAAAATTGCCATTTCTTAGGAAATAAAATTTTGGCAATAAACTTGTCTTATTTAATCTAGACTAACTCAACTTTGTCAGAAATGGTAGCTTTTTTTATTTGAGTTATAGCGCTACGCGCTAGGCAATAGGCAGTAGGCAATGGGTAATAGTGAACAAAAAAGCTTACCTTACAAGAGCTTGAGCGATTTGAATTTTTCTTCATTTGTCCTCACTAGAGTGCGTACTGCTATATAAGTGAACCTATCGGAAAGAAAAAACATAATATGTGATCCATCATTGAGAACGGCTATAAAAATCCAGACAACAAAGACCACGAAGTTACCATTCAAAATGGTATCCTTGGCTCAATGCCTGCTGTCATTAATTCAACTTGACTCACAAGTTTTATTAAAAAACCGAGCTGGTTTCTAGAGTTTATCGATAAAAACTAGGGAATTTTCGATAAATTATCTCTCTAGCACCTCAATGGGCAAGGAGCAGATAATAGGCTACTTTAGCCCAAAAATCAAGAGTAGTTCATAGATAAATGTTTCGCTGTATTTATTTTACGGGAAATTTAACTCTCCTATACATCTACATCAACAACATGAATGGCAATTTAAAGTAAAGAAAGGTCTTGGAGAACCGTCTTGACTTGTTGTTCCAATTCCATCGGCAGCTCACTCAAGGGTGGACGCGGTGAACCGACGTCCCATCCTTGAAGTTTTAATGCGGCTTTGAGTGGAATAGGATTGGCAGTACAAAACAAGACTTTAAATAACGGAAAAAGCTTTAAGTGAATATCTCTGGCTAGGTCAGTTTGACCCGCTTGGAAAGCCTGGATCATCTGCCGGAGTTCTAGACCAACGAGATGGGAGGAAACACTGACGACTCCACTTGCCCCTAGTGCTAATAAGGCTAAGGTAAAGGAATCTTCTCCTGAGTAAATGGCAAAATCAGGTGGCGTCAGACGCCGTACTTGACTGCCTTGCTCGAAGCTACCACTCGCCTCTTTAATCGCTACAATATTGGGAATTTCCGCTAAACGGGCAACAGTTTCCGGTTGGAGGTTTTGACCCGTGCGCGTTGGTACATTGTAGAGCATCACAGGCAAGTCAGGGCTGGATTTAGCAATTGCCTGGAAATGATTATAGAGTCCCTCTTGTGGGGGTTTATTGTAATAGGGAACAACTTGTAATGAACCATCTACCCCTAGTTTAGCGACTTTTTGGGTGGCTGCGATCGCTTCTTGGGTAGAATTTGACCCTGTGCCAGCAATTACCTTGGCTTTTCCCGCCACCGCTTTTTGCACCACCTGAAATAACTGAGACTCTTCATCCCATGTCAATGTCGGGGATTCACCTGTTGTACCACAGACGACGACGGTATCGGTACCCTGTTCCACTAAATGAGCCGCTAATTTCTCAGCAACCTGATAATTCACACTGCCGTCTTCTTTAAACGGCGTAATCATTGCCGTTAATACACGTCCAAAATTGACCACCCTTATTTCACTCCTCTTTGGTCGTTAGTCATTGGTCATTGGTCATTGGTTATTAGTCATTAGGGATAGAGCTAAAATCAACTCTGAACTAACGACAATAGACACACAACAGCTTTGCCACAGGATAGAACAAAGGACATAAGACCAATGACAAATTAATAAGCCATCATTGCTGTTGCTGGCTTTAACCAATTTCGTTCCACCAACAACTCGGCAATTTGTACCGCATTCAAAGCTGCCCCTTTGCGAATTTGGTCACCACTCAACCAAATCTCTAATCCACCGGGATGAGACAAGTCTTGTCGAATTCGCCCCACCAGTACATCGTCCTTACCCGTAGCATCTATCGGCATCGGAAAATAATTTGCCTGCCAATCTTCCACCAGTTGCACTCCCGGCGCATTAGCCAGTAGATCCTTGGCTGTGGCGACAGACATGGGTTGAGCAAACTCTAGATTAATCGCTTCTGAGTGAGCTCGCAGCACAGGAACTCGAACACAAGTTGCGCTGATGCGGATCTGGGGATCGTTGAAAATCTTACGGGTTTCATTGACCATTTTCATCTCTTCCTCACAATATCCCTGATCATTCAAGGGAGAATTGTGTGGAAACAGGTTAAATGCCAAGGGGTAGGGAAAGCTTTCCGTTGGTGGTGTTTGCTCCTGCAAAATGGCTTGAGCTTGGGCTTTGAGTTCTTCCATCGCCCGTCTACCTGCACCGCTAGCTGATTGATAGGTAGCCACGACAATTCGTTGGACAGGTTGCACCTGATGCAGGGGCCAAACGGCTACTGCCATTAATATCGTCGTGCAGTTGGGATTGGCGATAATCCCTTTATGCTTCGCCGCCGCTTCCGGATTGACCTCGGGAATAACCAGGGGGACGTCAGGATTCATGCGAAAAGCGCTGGAATTGTCAACCACCACAGCTCCCTGCTCAACGGCTTTAGATGCCCAAGCTTTGGATGTTGACCCCCCAGCCGAGGCTAAAACCAAATCCACCTCTTTAAACGAATCCTCCCCCACGGCTTCCACCGGTAGGGATTCGCCTCGAAACTGGAGAGTCCGTCCCGCCGAACGGGGTGAGGCTAAAAGCTTTAAATGGGTAAGGGGAAAGTTACGGCTTTCTAATAATTCCAGTAACTCGGCGCCGACTGCACCCGTTGCGCCCAGTATAGCAACGCGAACTTGACTAGACAAACGATCTACCTCCAATTTTTTAACACATCGATTCTGTGGACAGTGACTTAACGTCGCCAAAAAAACAATTAAATTTTCTTAAGCTTAAAACATTATTTAAGGGAAATATGTAATCTATATTCTGACAAAATCCATAAGATTTGAACAAATGCAATTCTTGTCTTGTGATAACACGACGATCCTAGGTTTGCGCCAATTGACTGAGATATTACCGTTGGCTTGCCCTTAACGGGACAAATTAACGATAACAGTTCTCGTTCGGAGTTGATGAGTAGGCAGCTCAATTCATATCCTGGCTTCTAGACGTAGCTGGCTACGTCTGCTGGAACAGGCAGTCCAAGTTCTCCTGGCTTCGACAGTGGAAACCTTTTGCCTAGCCTAGCTGGTTTAGGGGTAGATTCGCTGCTGTAAACGTTCTGAATGTACTATCATCAGATACGGAAACCCCGCCCGACCGACTCAATCTATGTCTCTTTTATACCCTGAAACAATGACTAGAACTCAAAATAACTCGTTGTCAGACTAGCATATCATGAGGTGTTTGGATTACCCTCTAAAAGAACTCGATGATCACAAAGCTGTTGATCTCACGCTCTACTGTTGAGTGAGCGTGATGCATCCCCCCGAAAGAGCTAAAATTCAGTTGTCTCCAAAATAAGCGTCAATGAAAGTTACTCAGGAAAAACTCCCCAAGAGCCAACTCGGTCTGGAAATTGAAATTCCTGCCGAAACGACCAAGAAGGTCTACGAGAAGGTCGTGCAAAATCTTGCCCGCTCTGCCAACATTCCTGGGTTTCGCAAGGGAAAGGTACCGCGTCAAATTTTGCTCCAGCGTCTAGGTCCTGGACGGATCAAAGAAGCGGCGCTGGAAGATTTGGTACAAAATAGTTTACGAGACGCCCTGAGCCAAGAAACCATTGAGGCACTGGGCAACTACCAGCTAGTTTCCACCTTTGAAGAACTACTGAGTCAGTTCCAGCCGGGACAACCGTTAACATTCTCGGCATCGGTGGATGTGCCGCCAGACATCAATTTGGGAGACTACGGGAATCTCAGTGTTCAAGCTGAAGAAGTAACACCCGATCCTGACGCGGTGGATAATTTCTTAGCAGAACGCCAGGTTCAGCATGCCACGCTGATTCCCGTCGAATCGCGCCCCGCTCAAATGGGTGATGTGACGGTTGTGGATTATAAAGGTCGTTTGACACCTGAGGGAGAGGAAGCCGTTGATATTTCTGGCGGTGAGGCGACTGACTTTCAGTTAGAACTCGAAGAAGGACGATTTCTGGCTGACATTGTTCAGGGAATTGTGGGCATGACACCGGGGGAAACCAAAGAGGTGTCGGTGACATTTCCGGAGGATTATCCACGAGAGGATTTAGCCAACCAGAGTGCTGTCTTTACCCTTACCCTCAAAGAACTCAAGGAAAAAGAGTTACCGGAACTCGACGACGACTTCGCCCAAGACATTAGCGAAGAGGAAACCATCAGCGAATTGCGCGAATCCTTGGCAAAACAATTTGCTGAAAAAGCTGAGCAAGAAACCAAAACGAATAAGGAAAACGCTCTGATCGAAGCGCTGGTGGCACAAGTTGAGATTGACCTACCCGAAACCCTGATTGGGCAGGAAATTCAAACGATATTAACCCAGACGGCGATCCAGATGGAAAACTATGGGATGGATCTGCAGAAAGTGTTCACAGCGGAAATGATGCCCCAACTGCGTCAGCGTTCCCGCCCTGATGCGATCGCCCGCCTGCGCCAATCCCTTGCTCTTGAAGAACTGGCGAAACGGGAATCCCTGACCGTGGATGATGAACAGATGGATGCCAAATGTCAGGAAGTGATGAAACAATTGGCAGGGCAAGATGTCGATCCACAACGCTTGCGGGAGTTCGTCAAGTCGGATTTGCTCAAAGAGAAAGCGATTCAATGGTTGGAAGAACACGCTACCATTGAACTGGTTCCGGAAGGCTCACTAGAGACCGAAGAAACAACGGATACACCGGAAACTGGCTCTGAGGCAAGTGAAGAGACCGCCGCTCAACCTGAAGCCACGGCTGATCAGGAAAGCGAGGAACCATCACCCACCCCTGATGCTTCTGAGCAAACGGCAGCGAACGAATAAACGTGGGGGTTGGGGAGTTAACCCAGAACAAGCCGGAGCGATCAGTCTTGGGCAAAAGATTTAATCGCCATCTTCAGCACTTATTGATGTTGCTAAGGCATAATGGTAACTAGAAGTTAACGTGGGTAACTCCCGCCCAAGGCTTCCGGAGAACATCTGTGTTCAAACCTGCCGGGAAAACCATTCATTTGTTGACACAAATACTTTAATCCTTGTTCTATGCTGCAATCCCAGTTCCCTGACTACTCATTTACAAGCTGGAGTTCCCCGGAAATTTACTCTGTTAGTACAAATAGTCATTCAAATTCAAGCAACATCGTCCCGATGGTGGTTGAACAGTCTGGCGTAGGGGAACGGGCGTTTGATATCTACTCGCGGCTGCTGCGGGAGCGGATTGTGTTTCTGGGAACAAGAATCAATGATGTAGTGGCTGACTCGATCATTGCCCAGCTTTTGTATTTAGAAGCCGAAGATCCAACCAAGGATATCCAGCTTTACATTCACTCCCCCGGTGGTCCCATTCTTGGACTTGGGGGAGTGATTGCAGGAATGGCGATCTACGACACGATGCAACAGATTCGCCCCGATATTGTCACCATCTGTTTTGGTGCGGCGACGGATATGGGCGTGATTCTACTAACCGGGGGAACCCCTGGAAAACGCATGTCCCTGCCCAATGCCCGGATTATGATGAGTCAACCCCTAGGCGGTGCCCAGGGACAAGCCGTTGACATCGAAATCCAAGCCAAGGAAATTTTATATCATAAGAATCAGCTCAATGAGCTAATGGCGTATCATACGGGTCAACCTTATGAAAGAATCGCCACGGATACTGAGCGCGACTTTTTTCTGTCAGCAGCGGAAGCCAAAGAGTATGGTTTAGTAGACCAAGTTATCTCGCGAGAAAATCTCAAGAGCGAAGCCACCGTCACTTCTATTAAGTAAGAGGCTCCTTATGTCTAAATACGACTCCCATCTAAAATGTTCATTTTGTGGCAAGTCTCAAGAGCAGGTTCGCAAGCTAATTGCGGGACCGGGAGTCTACATTTGCGACGAATGTGTAGATTTATGTAACGAAATTTTAGATGAGGAGTTGCTTGATTCCAGCGCTCCGGCTCCCCAGCAAGTCCCCCGCTCGGAACCCCCACAAAAACGTCGCACTCGGGCATCCGGTTTGTCACTGAATCAGATTCCTAAACCTCGGGAACTGAAAAACTATCTTGACGAACATGTCATCGGTCAGGACGATGCGAAAAAAGTCCTCTCCGTGGCTGTTTATAACCACTATAAGCGCCTAAGTTTTCTTGAAGCCAAGGCAAAGGGCAAAGCTGGGGCAGATGATGCGGTGGAACTGCAAAAGTCTAATATTTTGCTCCTCGGACCTACGGGTTGTGGTAAAACCTTACTGGCGCAAACATTAGCGGCTGTACTCGATGTCCCCTTTGCCGTTGCCGATGCGACAACGCTGACGGAAGCGGGTTATGTGGGTGAAGATGTTGAGAACATCTTACTGCGGCTGTTGCAGGTAGCAGATTTGGATGTTGAAGAAGCGCAACGGGGAATTATTTATATCGATGAAATTGATAAAATTGCCCGCAAGAGCGAAAACCCTTCGATTACGCGAGATGTTTCTGGGGAAGGGGTTCAGCAAGCGTTACTGAAGATGCTTGAGGGAACCGTTGCCAATGTGCCACCTCAGGGCGGACGAAAGCATCCCTATCAAGACTGCATTCAGATTGATACAGGCAATATATTATTCATTTGTGGTGGTGCCTTTGTCGGTTTAGAGAAGGTGATTGAACAGCGTTTTGGTAAGCGCTCAATCGGCTTTATTCAGCCGGGAGAAGGTCAGTCCAAAGAAAAACGGGCGGCGGATTTACTGCGGCATTTAGAACCCGATGACTTAGTGAAGTTCGGGATGATTCCGGAATTTATCGGTCGTATCCCCATCGCGGCGGTGGTTGATCCCTTGGATGAAGAAGCTCTGATCGCGATTTTGACCCAGCCGCGCAATGCTTTGGTGAAGCAATATCAGAAGTTGTTGAAGATGGACAATGTGCAGCTTGGGTTTACCGAAGACTCGCTGCGAGCCATTGCCCAAGAAGCTTATCGGCGGAAAACAGGAGCGCGAGCGCTGCGGGGTATTGTGGAAGAGTTGATGCTAGAGGTGATGTACGAGTTACCTTCGCGCAAGGATGTGACTCGCTGTACGATTACGCGGGAAATGGTAGAGAAACGCTCGACAGCCGAACTGTTGCTGCATCCGTCATCCTTACCCAAACCAGAATCGGCATAAACTTTTATCAGTGGTGGTATCAAAACGAATCAAGAATGCCTCTAGTTAACGTTCGCGGCGTCGATCATTACTACGAGTGGATTGCTACGTCTCAGCCCTTGGATGATAAGCCTGTCATGGTGTTCATTCATGGGTGGGGCGGTTCTGCTCGGTATTGGCAAAGTACGGCTGAAGCGCTGTCGGATCAGTTTAATTGTTTGCTTTACGATTTGCGCGGATTTGGGCGATCGCGACTTCCTGCAGAACCGGTTGGGTTACTCTATGAAATGGAGGACTATGCCGAAGATTTGGCGATATTGTTAGAGAAACTCGCCCTCAAGCGCGTCTATATTAATGCTCATTCCCTGGGCGCGTCTGTGGCGACAATGTTTCTCAACCGCTATCCGGAGCAAGTGGAACGGGCAATTTTAACTTGTAGCGGTATTTTTGAATACGAGGAAAAATCCTTTGCCGCGTTTCATAAGTTTGGCGGTTATGTGGTAAAATATCGCCCCCGTTGGTTTTTACGCATTCCCTTTGCCGGGGCGTTGTTTATGGCGCGATTTTTACATCGTCCCCTACCGGATACCATAAGTCGGGCATTTTTAGAAGATTTTATCATAGCGGATTATGATGCTGCATTGGGGACGATGTTAACGTCGGTGAGTAAGTATGCGGCGGAGGTAATGCCATCGGAATTTGCCCAGTTAACGGTACCAACGTTATTAGTGGCGGGGGAATATGATCAGATTATCCCCTCTGTGTTGGGACAACGGGCAGCCGCGTTGAGTGAAAAGGTGGAGTATTGGGAAATCCCCGATACGGCTCATTTCCCGATGTTGGAAGCCCCTGATGTTTATCTTCAAGGGGTGCGGCAATTTTTAAAGTTAAGCCGATGACGATTTAAGGGCGTTGCGAAACTCTTTGGCTGCCTCCAACCGAGAAGTCTGAGCCATCAACACGCAACGGGTGAGCAAGTCAATACTCAGCGTTGCCAGTTCGGGAATTTCGCTGCGGGTGATTTTTTCGTACTGATTATTCCGTAGGCGATAGAGGCTAAATAAACCATCTTGCCAAAACCAGACTTCTGGTACTCCTAATGCCTGATATCGCTTCAGTTTGTTCGTATCCCCACTGGTGACTACAACTTCGATAACGAGATCGGGAATGGGTTTGGATGAACCAAAACAGTAAGATTCATCGGCTTGAGCAGAAACGACTCCTTCTCGCTCTTGAGTCATGGAACCCGTGGGTTCAAATTCAATGGCGTTTTCTAGGCAAAATAACCCGATTAAAAAGCCAATGAGCCGACTAAACATTTCATGTTCGCGTCCCGGCATAATAATTTCAATCGTGCTGTTATAGTAAGCCAGTCGAATACCCGGAGAGTTGGCAAAACCAGCCTGAATTAGCTTGAACTGTTCCCAGGTAATGCTGGAATACACAATACGTTGATCGGTGGAAGGTGGAGTAAGTAGGGAAGCTTGGGTCATAGACGTACTATCACCGGGCGAACATTGTATGATTTTATGATAACCAAGGAAGGATGTTGGACTGGAATAGAAACGTGCGATCGCACTTCAATCACTCCATTGGTGAACTCGTAGGGTGCGTTAACGAAGTAACGCACCGAACCAACCATCAGAACTCCTAGGGTATGTTAACGAAGAACCCCTTTTTTGCCCTGGCGACTAGAAGTCGCAGCTACACAAACAAAGTCCGCCTGCGCGGACTATCTTAGCTTACTCCCTTCCCACTATAAGATTAGGTACTGTTAAGGGCTGAAATACCTATTCAGGGAGAATGGCGTAATTTATCGCGCAGGAGTTGCAGATTCTTACGGAAAGTGACAGTATTGGGATGATTAGAGCCTAACGTGCGATCGACAATGGCTAAAGCGTCTAGATAAAGAGGTTCAGCTTCCTCATAGCGTCCTTGAGATTTGTAAAGTGCTGCTAAATTATTCAGACTAGAAGCAACATCGGGATGATTATCTCCCAGCAGGCGTTTTCTCAGGGCTAAAGCTTCTAGAAAAAGAGGTTCAGCTTCCTCGTAGCGTCCTTGAGAATCGTAGAGAAATGCTAAATTATTCAGGCTAGTGGCGACATCGGGATGATTTTCTCCCAGCAGGCGTTTTCTCAGGGCTAAAGCCTCTAGGCAAAGAGATGCAGCTTCCTGGTAGCGTCCTTGAGAATCGTAGAGAAATGCTAAACCACTC
Source organism: Coleofasciculus sp. E2-BRE-01 (assembly GCF_040221695.1). Taxonomy (NCBI): domain Bacteria; kingdom Bacillati; phylum Cyanobacteriota; class Cyanophyceae; order Coleofasciculales; family Coleofasciculaceae; genus Coleofasciculus; species Coleofasciculus sp. E2-BRE-01. The sequence continues at coordinate 47,277 of NZ_JAVKEA010000135.1, forward strand.
AGGCTAGTAGCAACATCGGGATGATTTTCTCCCAGCAGGCGTTGTTTCAGTGCTAAAGCCTCTAGGCAAAGAGATGCAGCTTCCTGGTAGCGTCCTTGAGAATAGTAGAGTCCTGCTAAATTATTCAGGCTAGTAGCAACATAGGGATGATTATCTCCCAGCAGGCGTTTTGTCAGTGCTAAAGCCTCTAGATAAACAGGTTCAGCTTCCTGGTAGCGTCCTTGAGAATAGTAGAGTCCTGCTAAATTATTCAGGCTTTGTGCGATATCTGGATGATTATCTCCCAGCAGGCATTTCCTCAGTGCTAAAGCATCTAGAAAAAGAGGTTCAGCTTCCTGGTAGCGTCCTTGAGATTTGTAGAGTCCTGCTAAATTATTCAGGCTTTGTGCGATATCTGGATGATTATCTCCCAGCAGGCGTTTGTACAGCGCTAAAGCTTCTAGATAAACAGGTTCAGCTTCCTGGTAGCGTCCTTGAGATTTGTAGAGTCCTGCTAAATTATTCAGGCTAGCAGCAACATGGGGATGATTGTCTCCCAAACGTTGGCGAATGACTGATACACAATCCTTACACCAAGGTTCAGCTTGATTATAGAGTCCTTGACCTTTATAAAAACAAACCAAACCAACAAAAGGCACAATTAAATCATTATCCGTCAACCAGTCTTGTTGACTCGTCGCCGCTTCTGCAATATGAGGAATAACCGGATTGACTGCTTTAATCTCTGCCAATGTCGGCGTCTCTGGAATTCCCTTAGCTTCCCCTACCATCACCCGACAAAATTCCCGCTTCAACTTATCCGCTATCTCTGACGCTTCCCGCTTACTGATCAAAAATTCCCGAATTAACGGATGTAATTGATACAACTCCTTCCCTTGACGCTGCACTAAATGCAGATTCACCAAGCCATAATCCCTAATTTCCTCCAACTCCTCCTCATCCATTTCCGCCAAACACCCCTCCACCAATCGCCAGGGAATTGGCGTAGCTGCAAATAAACTTAACCCTATCCCCAATTCCCGCGCTGACTCATCTAATTCTTGCCAACTCAACTCAAACGCATCTCTTACCCCCAATTGCGCCGTCATATCAGCCTCTGACTTCGGCTTTTTCAGCGCTAACTGTTCCAACCGTTTCGCCTGCAACCGAGATAACATTTCCTGTAACGATAAATCCGGTTTTCGTCCCAAATATCGCCCCACCAACTCCAAACCTAAAGGCAAATAGCCCAACCAGCGACAAAGTTTCCGCCCTTCCCAGGGTTCCTGTTGCAGCCGTTCTCGTCCAATCAGCGATTCTAACAACGCCAGTGCTGCTCTCGGTTTCAGCACATCCAGGGGTAACTGACGAATCGACGCCCCCAAATCTAACCGCGTCGTGATGAGCATCCTAAACCGAGAAGCATCCGAGGGCAAATACTGCCGCACCTGCTGATAATCCGTGACATCATCAATAATAATCAGCACCTGTCCCAGCGGTACCCAATTTCGCCAGCAGTACCCCACCTGAAGCGGTAACTCTAACCCCTCTGGAATCGATAAAGGTAAATAAGTTCTGGCAAATTGGACAATCTGAATCCCTAAATCCACACCTCGCCCATCCAACCAGCACACCCCACCCTCATACACCGATTCCGGCGGAACATTTTCCCGATGGGAATAGCGCCTAGCATATTGCAGCGCCAACTCCGTTTTCCCCACACCTCCCATCCCCGCCACCGCAGAAATAGCAACCTGCTGATTATCCTGTAACTGTTGATGTAGCGTAGCCAGGGCGGATTCTCGTCCCACAAACTGAACCACACCACTGAGAGGAAGATTCTGGGGAATGCCTGTGGGTTGAGGCTGAAGCTCTGATATTATTTCTTGTAAGATTGCCTTAATCGTCTCGGCATCAGCACCGTAATAGGTAGGATTAATTTGAATATCCCCAGCCTGACCAATGTGACCGATATTAATATTGTGATCCCCCTCTTGCGCCACAATCTGGTCACCGCGAACAATCACCGCATCCCGCAGCGCGACAATATCGGCTTCAGTGTAGGAATGGGTAGCGACTCGATTAAGAATAGCCTGTAATTGCTCAATCTTAGTCATCAGAACTCGTAGAACCCGTAGAACCGTAGAACCGTAGGGTGCGTTAGCGACAGCGTAACGCACCGAACCCACCATCAACCATCAAAACCCGTCGGATACCTTAACAAAATAACGCACCGAACCAATTACCAGAACCCGTCGGGTACCTTAACAAAATAACGCACCGAACCAACCATCAGAACTTGTCGGGTACGTTAACAAAATCACACACCGAACCAACCATCAACCATCAAAACCCGTCGGATACCTTAACAAAATAACGCACCGAACCAATTACCAGAACCCGTCGGGTACCTTAACAAAATTACACACCGAACCAACCATCAGAACTCGTGGGGTACGTTAACAAAATTACACACCGAACCAACCATCAGAACTCGTGGGGTGCGTTAACAAAATCACACACCGAACCAACCATCAGAACTCGTGGGGTGCGTTAACAAAATCACACACCAATGATGGGTGTACAGGTGCGTTACGCTGTCGCTAACGCACCCTACAAACCTACAAACCCTACAAACCCTACAAATAGATATCATCGGTGGTATTTTAAAACAAACAACTCACCCCAGAATACCCATGCCTAACTACCGCCGAACCAAACATCCTGGTGGTACTTATTTTCTCACCCAAGTCACACATCATCGTCAACCTTGGCTAATCAGCGATATCGCACGACTTGCACTCCGCACGGCAATCACCCATGTTCGTCAAAATCATCCCTTCACCATCAACGCCTTTGTACTTTTACCTGATCATTTTCATTGTTTATGGACATTACCAGCAGGAGATAGCGATTTATCAACTCGACTGCGATTAATTAAAACCTTTGTGACTAAACGATACGGCAACCAATTGGAAATTTATGCCGATATTTCTGCCTCTCGACAAAAACGACAAGAATGCAATCTATGGCAAAGGCGATTTTGGGAACATCTGATTCGGGATGATAGGGATTTTGCTAATCATTGCGATTATATCCATTACAATCCGGTGCGACATCAATTATGCCAGAGTCCGCAGGAGTGGCAATTTTCAACGATTCATCGATTTGTCACTCAAGGTGTTTATCCGCCTAATTGGGGGATGAGTGAAGTTCCAGAGATGTTTAACAGTATTTGGGATATATAGTTACGCTGCTAAAAATGGTGCGTTACGCTGTCGCTAACGCACCCTACGATTTTACAATTTTACTTAAAAACGGTGCGTTACGCTGTCGCTAACGCACCCTACGATTTTGCGATTTTGCGATTTTGCGATTTTGCGATTTTGCGATTTTGCGATTTTACGATTTTACGATTTTACGATTTTACGATTTTACGATTTTACGATTCTACGAATTACGAAGTCTTCTCTATCTTAATCTCTCCTGCACGGGCAATATTCCCGAAATTAATAGTACCTGAACCCGAACTATCAACGGTTTGAGTTCCTGACGCTATAGCCACATCTCTACCTGCGATAACTCTGCCCATCGTCTCAGCCACATCCGCTTCTACCGCTTCCCATCCATTCTCCGGTAAACCTTTACCTCCCCGCAATAATGACACGGCAAAATCCTCGGTGGCTAAATCAAAGAAAGGGATTTGTTCTTGCTGATACTCGTACTGCACCGTTTCGGGAACCGCTTTCCCCAAATAATTCATCAAATTCGACACCCGCACCACTGTATCTCCCGGTTGATTCCCCGCCCCTTGCAGCGCTTCAATTAAATGATAGGTGTAGACACTCATCGCCCCATCCCCACGAATCCAAGACGACTGTGTGCCTCTCGACGACGTAAAAACTACCCGCCCTTCCCCCTGTTTCAGTTCCGCAATAAACTGTTTCGGTAACGCCGTCTGTGTAAAATGTGTGGGCAGTTTAATTGGTACAATTTTATCCTTTGCTGTCGCCATCCCTTGAGCATGACAACTATCAATAATCACCAGCAATCGTTTGGCAGAAATCTGGCGTAGTGCTTCCGTAAAGGCTTGAGCAGACACCGCCGAGTCTGGGATATCCACGGCTTCAATATCATGTTGAATTAAGTAGTATTCACCCGTCGATTGATCCAGCCACCCATGACCAGAATAATAGATAATAATTGTCGCCTCAGTATCCGCCGCCGCTTGTTCTTTCAGCCAGGTTAATCCATCAACTATTGCCTGACGGGTTGCCCCAGCATCATACAATAAACGGATATGCTGTTCATCATTCAGATACCCACAAAGATTCGCGTCAGTGAGAATTGAGTGAATGGCGTGCATATCCTTTACCGTCACCGGGAGTGACCATTTCGGGTAAGCGGATTCACCTACACCAATGAGTAAAGCGTAACCATGAGAGAATATATTGGTCATTGATTAGTTGTTGAAGTACCTGGATATTCCATTTATTTACAGTTTAAAAGAGATTATTGCCAAAGGAACGGTTTTATGTCTCAATGGCTTGACCAATGCGCTTTAAAATTCTCAGCACATCATACAGACGATTGCGTAACGGTACAGGCGAAAATATATCCGAAACATCATATTGCGGCGTACTTTGTCGAGATGCCTTCACAAACATAATCTCATTCCCGTTTGTTACCATGCCAAATACGGCTTTATCCGACTGGGGATTTGCCATCATATAGGCTAGGGTTTGAGGAATGGCTGACATCACCGAAATCGTTGTCCGTTTTGACTCCAACAGCGTTACCCAAAACCGATTTTGCACGACTAATATATCAATTCGACCCCGTAAGGTTTCAATCTCTTTATCTTCTTCATCTAAAACAATCTCAACTGATGCCTCGCCCCGCATTTTGAAAGGAGGATCGTAAAAATTTGCTTTTTCTAATAACGGCGAACCCAGCAACAGCGTTACCGTTCCTTCAGTGAGATGTCCATCGGTTAGATGATAAAGGTATCGGCGTCGAATTAAATCCAGAGATTCTTGTTCCACATCGTTAATCTCTGGCAAATCCTCATACCATTCGGTGAAAAATTGCTCATCTTCCGTGCGCCGGAGATGAAAGCGATTTTCTACATCGGCTAAGGTTTTAATTGCATCAGTAATGGCTCGTTGTTGTACCATGTTTTAACGAATTGACTCCATCTCCCAAGGATAGCAAAAGGCAAAAGTCACTTGTGGGGGTGGATGCGAGCCACTAACGTAATCACAATCATCTAAAATCTAGATAAAGCAGTGCTGGCGATCGCAGGGTTCGGTTGCCGGAACAAGATTAGGTTAAGTATCCTATCTATCACGTTTTCAACCCATATTGACATAGCGGCGAGGAGAGTGAATCAATGAGTTTAGTGATTCCCGATGATTTTCTGCAAGTGGCACGTATGTCTGAAGCGGATCTTAAGTTAGAAATTGCTATCTTGCTCTTTCGACAGGACAAGATTACGCTGGGTACAGCGAGTCAATTTGTGGGGATGAATCAACTCGAATTTCAGCGAATTTTAGGTCGCCGCCAAATTCCGATTCATTATGGTGTTGAGGACTTTAGGCAAGATTTGAGAACTTTGGAGGCAAACGACTGGCGATGATTGTTGTCAGTAATACCTCGCCTATTTTTTATCTTTCTACTATTGGTCAGCTTGATTTGCTGCGTCAACTTTACAATGAAGTCGTGATTCCCATAACAGCTAGTGTTGGTGCGTTACGCTTCGCTAACGCACCCTACAATCTACAATTTTACTTAAAAACGGTGCGTTACGCTGTCGCTAACGCACCCTACAATTAAGGTGGAATTAAGGTGGAATTAAGGTAGAATTAAGCGCTGAAATATTTGGCTACGGGGTGATAGGTAACGATCGCGGTGGTTGATTGTTCGGGATACAGTTGTTCACTTTCATCCATGTACAGGTTGATGCGATCGCACTTCAGTAACTCCAGTTGCTTGTACTGATCCTCGATATTCGGACAAGCGGGATAGCCGAAGCTATAGCGCGAACCTTGATATCGTTGCGCTAAGACATCCCGAATCGTGTCTGGTTCCTCCCCAGCCAAGCCTAACTCCCGGCGAATTCGGGCGTGTATCCATTCGGCTAAGGCTTCTGCCATTTGCACCGCTAACCCATGATAGTAGAGATAATCGGTATATTGATCCGATTCAAATAACTGCTTGGCGTATCGGGTAGCGACTTCCCCCACTGTTACCGCCTGCATCGGGAAGACATCGATAATTCCCGAATCTTTAGGCGCGAAGAAATCAGCAATACATAGACGCCGCCCCGATTTTTGGCGCGGGAATTTGAATGTGGCAATGGGTTCCCATTTCTCTGGATGTTTCTCACCCTCTTGATTCATCAACTCCGGATCGAATAGATGCAGAGAGTTTCCTTCCGATTGGCAAGGAAAATAGCCATAAATAATTTGCGAGTGCAACAAGTTTTCCGCCACAACCCGCTGTTTCCAGTCGTCGAGAATCGGATACACCGTCTCTTCCAGAAACTGATTATACTCCTCACGGGATTGGTCTTTCGGTTTGCGGAACTGCCATTGTCCGGCAATTAGCGCCTGCAAGTCTAGATACCAAAATACCTCATCGATGGGAATATCTTCCGGTTCCAGAATCCGAGTTCCCCAAAAGGGCGGCGTTGGGCGATTAATCTCTACGGTGATATGTTCAGAACGGCGGGTATCTTCTACCTCTGGAACCGATTGTTTCGCCGATGACTGCGGCTTCTCTTTCTTCTGATCAGATTTACCGTTTTCTGAGGGCTGATTGCTGCCATTGGGACTGTCATCTACTTCATCTAAGAAGCCTTTTAAATCATCCCACTTTTCACCAGCTTTAGCGGGCATTAGTTTATCCATGAAGTGTAAGTCGGAAAACGCATCTTTGCCATACACGACTTTGCCTTGATAGGTATTCTGACAATCCTGATAGACGAACTTCGGCGTTAATGCTGCACCGCCTAAAATAACCGGAACCGTGATTCCCTTTTCGTTAAACGTCTCCAGGTTATCTTTCATAAATGCCGTAGATTTGACCAAGAGTCCACTCATAGCAATACAATCGGCATTATGCTCTTTATACGCCTCGATGATATTGTCTACGGGTTGCTTAATTCCCAGATTCACCACCTTATACCCATTATTGGTGAGGATGATATCCACCAGGTTTTTACCAATATCGTGAACATCCCCTTTCACCGTAGCAATTACCATGATTCCCTTGGCATTATTTTCCCCGTCTTCTTTTTCCATATACGGTTCTAAATACGCCACCGCTGCTTTCATGGTTTCGGCGGATTGTAAGACAAAGGGGAGTTGCATTTGTCCGGAACCAAAGAGTTCCCCGACAACTTTCATTCCATCTAAGAGGAAGGTATTGATAATGTCTAAGGGTGCGTAGGTTTCTAAGGCTTTTTCTAGACTCTTATCCAAGCCAATCCGTTCTCCGTCGATGATGTGGCGCTTGAGGCGTTCTTCAATTGGCAGATTTTCATCCACTGTGCGATCGCGCTTCGTGGTTTTGCCTTCAAATAGCTGAGTAATCTCCCCTAACGGATCATAGGTGCAAATGTCGCCATCAAATTCCCGTTGATCATAAATCAGTTTCCGGCAAATCTCTTGATGATCGGGTTCAATTTTGGCTACGGGTAAAATCTTACTGGCGCTAACAATCGCCGCATCTAACCCTACCGCCATGGCTTCATGGAGGAACATGGAGTTCAATACCACCCTCGCGGCGGGATTCAGTCCAAAGGAGATATTAGACACCCCCAAAATAATATGACATCCGGGTAATTCTTCCCGCATCCGGCGAATGGATTCAATGGTGGCTTTCCCGTTGCTTCTGTCTTCTTCAATCCCCGTCGAAATCGGTAACGCCAGGGGGTCAAAAAAGATTTCATGGGCGGGAATTCCATAGTCTATGGCTTGATGATACGCCCGTTGTGCGATCGCGAATTTTCGGTCAGCGGTTCGCGCCATCCCCTCTTCGTCTATCGTCCCGACAATCACACCCGCGCCATACTGTTTCGCTAAGTCTAAGACTTTCAGGAACCGTTCCTCCCCATCTTCATAGTTGGTGGAATTGAGGATACATTTCCCTCCGGCGACTTTTAACCCCGCCTCCATCTTTTGCCATTCCGTGGAATCCAAAACTAGGGGTAAGGTAACATTGGTGACTAAACGGGAGACCAATTCATGCATATCATGTTCGCCATCCCGTCCCACATAGTCCACATTCACATCCAGAACATGGGCACCTTCGCGTACCTGCGCCCTAGCTAAGGCGACTAATCCATCCCAGTCTTCTTCATTTAATAAAGTACGGCATTTTTTCGAGCCACTGGCATTTAAGCGTTCACCGACAATTAAGAAGGAGTTATCTTGTTCGTAGGGTTGGGTGGAATAAATCGAAGCAGCGGCGGGTTCGTATTCGGGATGACGTTCTTTTGGCGTCAGGGTTTGGGCAATTTCGGCTAATTGTTGAATATGTTCCGGGCGAGTACCGCAACAGCCGCCAATTACCTGTACTCCCAAATCTTCAATAAAATGCATTAACGCCATCCGCAGTTCCATCGGCGTTAACTTATAATGGGCTTTCCCACCGACATTTTCCGGTAACCCCGCATTGGGGATACACGACACCACAAACGGCGAATGCTGGGACAAATATTTGATATGATCCTTCATGCGATCGGGTCCCGTGGCGCAGTTGAGACCGAGAATATCAATGGGATAGCGTTCCAAAATCGCCAGGGCTGCACCAATTTCGGTTCCCACCAGCATCGTTCCCTGAACTTCCACGGTTACCGATACCATAATCGGACGGCGTTCCCCTTTTTTACGAAACACCTCTTCCACCCCATTCAGTGCGGCTTTAATTTGCAGCACATCCTGACAGGTTTCAATAATGATTAAATCGACACCGCCATCGTAGAGTCCTTCAGCTTGTTCAGCAAAGGCGGCTTGGATTGTGTCAAAATCAATATGCCCTAATGTGGGGAGTTTCGTTGTGGGTCCGATGGAACCCGCGACAAATCGGGGTTTTTCGGGTGTGGAGAATTCCGCCGCCACTTTTTTGGCGAGTTCGGCTGCGGCTTTATTCAGGGAATAGGCTTGATCCGCTAAATCATATTCTGCCAGAACAATCGACGCCCCCCCAAAGGTATCCGTTTCAATCACATCCGCCCCGGCTTCCAGGAAACGACGATGCACTGTCGCCACGGCTTCGGGTTTGGTGTGAACCAGATACTCATTACATCCTTCATATTTCGCCCCACCAAAGTCTTCAGCGGTGAGGTTTTGGGTTTGCAGGTTTGTCCCCATGGCACCATCGAAGACGAGAACCGGGCGTTGGGGACTATGAAGGCGAGTTAGGAAGGCACTGTTCATAACTGTCTTGGCAATCTGGATATAGATATTAGTGTAGGTGCAATGTCTGCCACACACAACCTGGGGTGAGGGGGCGCGATCGCACGATTAGACCCCATTCCTACTCTACCTTGCCTCTACATACAGACTAAAAGCTCGTGAACATCTGCCAGCATCTGCAACTGTGACAACATTTAGATTAGCATTCCGCAAAGCTTTGACCAACGCCGCGTTAATGGTGTCTTCATCCAGATAGAAACCAATCTGACTCATGATCGCCTTCGAGCTAAATAGTCTGCTTCGAGGCGATCGCATTCTTGATCATAAGCGGCAAATTCCACATCGAGCAATTCTTTATTGGCGTAGTAGTAAGCTATAGCTGCATAACACCTTTCTTGCTCCCCTCTCCCCAGAGTGGGAGAGGGGCTGGGGGTGAGGGGTTTTTAGCTTAAGTTGACACGGATTCACACTTTTACCACTGACGTGCGCCCGATTCAATCGTAAAATTTATCCCACAATTTTAGCTAGATCCATCCAGTAATTTTGTGATTGGTGGGTTACGGCGGATATCAAATTAAAGGGTAACAATTAAAATGGTATAACCGCCTAACCCACCCTACTGGCGTGGCACACCTTATTTGATGAATTAGAATTACGCCCGGAAACCGTAGGGGCGCATGGCGTGCGCCCGATTCAATGGTAAAATCTATTCCATCATTTTAGCTGTGCCACGCCATTACTGGTGATTTTTTTTGAGGAGTTTAGGTTGGGTTTGTTAGCGCTCGTGTCGCGTTTCCAAAGGTAGCGTCACACATTCTGTCGTCAAACGTTAGACATCGGCAAGTTATCACACCGCTGCAAACTCAGCAAATACTTGCTCAATCACCTTTTGCGCTTTAGTATCCAGAGAATGCCAATCCACTTCACCGTCTTCATCAATTAGGCTAGTATCAATCTCAACCTCCTGGCTTTCTACTTCAGAATGAACCGGGGCGTACTTCTGAAAACAGACTTGAAAGCATAACTCCCACAAGTTAATACAGGTTGAATAATCAGGCTTTTCTAAACATACCGCATGACCCGGTATCGGTGTCTGCACATCCTTGTACGTGGCTTTCCAGGTGGTTGGTTCAAGCTGCTGGCGAATATGATCAACGATACGGATTAACGCGGGTTGCATTAATAGTCCCGCTTGTTCCCACGCCTGGGTTGTTTTAAATTTGGGTTTCATTCTGAACGTCAAGAGGGAGGAATTCAGCAAACAACGATGTTAAGACTACTGAGTGGATTTGGTTTCGTGACGGGAGCAACTTACCCGTTGCGCGTGTTGGCAGTTTTCCGGCGCACTCCACGTCTGTGGGGATACATGATTACTCCAATTTTGGTGAATGTGTTCATCGGTATTGCTCTGTACGCCGGATTACTGGTGTTTGGATGGCAACAGATTGACAGTGTTACGCTTAGTTTATCGCAATGGTTGAATAATGCGATCGCGAGTCTTCCCCCCTGGCTGAGTTTCCTGGGCGTGTTCGCGACGGGGATCAATTGGTTGCTGGATGTAGTCTTGGTAATTGGCTTACTGCTGATTACGGGATTTTTGCTCGTTCAGTTTGGCGTTTTACTGGGTGCGCCGTGGTATGGTCAACTCTCGGAACAGTTAGAAGAAATCCGCACGGGTCAAATTCACACGGTAGAGGTGGGATTTATCCAGGATATTTGGCGGGCGATTTTATTTGAGTTGAAGAAGCTGGTATTGGGAATCAGCGTCGGTGTCTTGTTACTAATGTTGAATATTCTCCCAGGGATTGGCACCTTAGCCGCCGCAATTGGCGGGATTATCTTAACCGCAACGGTAACTTGTCTTGACTTTCTTGACGCTCCCTTAGAACGTCGCCGTTTACGGTTTCGCTACAAGTTAGGAATTGTGTTTAACAGTTTACCTGCTAGTGCGGGGTTTAGTTTAGTCTGTATGGCGTTAATTACGATACCCTTGGTGAATCTGGTTACCATTCCTTTATGTGTCGCATCCGGGACATTGTTTTTTTGCGATCGCGTCTTACCTAAGTTACCCCCAGTCTGATTTATGAGTAAAATGTACAATAAGGCGATAGACAGGAGATATACCATGAGAACACTTGAAACAACCGTCAATGTCACATCAGATGGTAAAATCACTCTACAACTCCCTCCCGATATTCCAGCCGGAGAGTATCAGGTTGTGTTGGTACTTGATCAGACCATTGTTCCAGAAGCATCAGAAACTCCTAAGAAACGCCCGCCTTTAAATTTTCCTGTGGATAGTTACGGTTCTTGGTCTCCTAATCTTTCCCTAAGACGTGAGGATATGTATGATGAATGGGGTCGATAATGCGGTATTTCTCGATACCAATGTTCTGGTGTACGCTAATGTTGAAGAATCTCTATTTCACCAATCGGCACTAGAAGCCATTCAAACTCGTTATGAAGCCGGAATCGATTTATGGAATTGATCAGCTATTGACCCATAATGTTGCTGATTTCAACCGCTTTTCAGGATTGATCACTGTATTGCCATTAGTTCGAGATGAAGGGTAGTTTTGTCGGTTGGGTTCCCTTATCTCAACCATTAACTTGAATTGTGTCCGACTATTTATAAATCAGCGATTACTCAATAAAGTGGCTTGGCTAACCTTTAATTTATCCTGCATATAGCCGAGTATTTCTAATTCCTGACCTGCGATTTCATGAAAATGCTGCACCTCTGATTCAGTTAACTCTTTTTTCCAGCGCCCTTGACTAAACTTATCAATGGATTTGGATAGTTTGCGAAACTCTTGGCGAGTATCTTGAGTAATCCTGTTCTGGGAATAGTATTGAGGCTCAATCTGTCTGGCATCATACTCTTCCCCAAGAAAATTCATGATTTGCCTAACTACCTGTTCCGGGTTATTGGTTAAGTCTTCATACTTAACGTCAAAAATATTGTCATTCTCTCCCTGGTTTAGTCTCGCGTTTACACATTTTTTCCAGTAGGACGCATAGCGGACGATACTTTTTCCTTGGGGAACATTTTGGTGATGGCGTGCGGAACAATAGCCGTCTCGACCATCACGGAACATATTGATAAACTTGGCGTTGGGAAAGTGCTTTAATAAAAACTTCAGCCTCAAAACATGCTGGGGAGTTTTTTCAATAAAACGCTGACCTCCTGTTTGGTGAGTGATCTGTTGAGTGAATTTATCGTAAAATTGCACAATATCTGGGGACTGCTTAATTAAATCTGCTATGTCTGTAGTAGTGAATCCTTCATAAGTAAACCCATAAATATCCCGGTACATAAATAAGCCCGTTTCATACCCAAAACTACTCAAATTAGGATGAGCGCCTAAAATCAATTTTATCAGGGTTGTGCCACTGCGAGGCGCACCAAACACGAAAATATGGGGTTCCTGAGAAATCGTCTTCGGTAGGCGCAGAAAAATATTTTTAGGAATAGCTTGGGGATGCTTTAAAAAAGAGCGAAGGGCTGTAATAAGAGGCATAGAGCTAACCTTTGACTATTTTTATTCGATCTGATAATAATAAAATATTAATCGATGATAATTAAGATTTAACCTAGGCTCAAAAAAAATTAATAATTCCTTGAGTTGAATAGTGTCTTAACATTTTGTATTAATATAGAAGGATGACAATTATTTAATAATCAGGTATGGAGTACAAACAACTAGGGGAGAGCGACCTACGGGTTTCAGAAATCTGCTTGGGAACCATGACCTATGGTCAGCAGAACACTATAGACGATGCGAGAGAGCAACTGGACTACGCGATTTCCCAAGGGGTTAACTTTATTGACACCGCAGAAATGTATCCTGTACCGGGACGGGCGGAAACTCAGGGGAAGACAGAAGAGTATATTGGCGAGTGGTTAGTTAAGCAACAGCGCGATCAGCTAATTGTGGCGACTAAAATTGCAGGTCCCACATCTCGGATGAGTTGGATTCGGGGCGAAAACCACCGGATTGACCGCCCCAATATCGAGCAGGCACTAGAAGATAGCCTGAAGCGCCTGCGTACTGATTATATTGACCTCTATCAAATCCATTGGCCCGATCGCTATGTTCCCTTGTTTGGCGCACCTGATTATGATCCCAAGCATGAACGGGACACCGTACCCATTGCTGAACAACTGGAGGTATTCGCTGACTTCATCAAAGCTGGGAAAATTCGCTACTTGGGGTTGAGTAATGAAACCCCTTGGGGCGTGTGTGAGTTTTGCCATGTTGCCCAGCAGCTAGGATTACCCAAAGTGGTATCGATTCAAAATGCCTACAGCTTGGTTAATCGCATCTTTGATATTCACCTAGCGGAAGCCTGTCGATTTAATCAGGTTGGGTTACTCGCCTATAGTCCCTTAGCCTTTGGCTTGCTGACGGGTAAATATCTCAACGGTATCCCAGAAAAGTCACGGCTAGCCCTATTTCAAGGATTTGGGGGGCGGTATGAGAAATTCAATCTAACCGAAGCGGTGAAGGAATATGTGAACATTGCCCATAAGCATAACCTGACACCCGCCCAGTTAGCCTTGGCATTTGTGCGATCGCGTTGGTTTGTTACCAGTACGATTATCGGTGCAACCACCATCGAACAACTCAAGGAAAATCTGAGTGCGGCTGAGGTGACATTGGATCAGGATATCTTGGCAGAAATTAATGCCGTTCACGCCCGGTATCCGAATCCTACACCCTGATGGTGTGGAGGAGCAGGGGAAGCTGGGGGAGCTGGGGGAGATGGGGGAGATGGGGGAGATGGGGGAGATGGGGGAGATGGGGAAGATGGGGAAGATGGGGAAGATGGGGAAGATGGGGAAGATAGGGAAGATGGGGAAGATAGGGAAGATGGGGAAGATGGGGAAGATGGGGAAGTTAACTCAAAACTCTACCTTACCTATTGCATATTCCACACCGAGCGTGTTACCGAGCGTGTTACTGAGCGTGTTGCCGAGCGTGTTACTGAGCGTGTTACTGAGCGAAGCCGAAGTAAGTCGAGGCAAGCCGAGGTGTTGCCTATTGCCTATTGCCTATTGCCTATTGCCTGACAAATGACGAATGACAAATGACAAATGACAAATGACAAATGACAAATGACAAACAATCACCTTTTACATTTGTTGCAACTAGCGAGTCCAGGCTTACCTGTCGGTGCTTACAGCTATTCAGAAGGATTAGAAATACTTGTAGAAAAAGAGATAATTAATAATCCACAACAATTGAAAGCGTGGATTGACCAAGAATTGAGATATGGAGCGATTCGCTTAGAAGCTGCGATTATGGTACGCGCCTATCAGAGTATCCAGGCTGAAGATTTAGAGGGATTGAAGTATTGGAATGCTTGGGCGAGTGCGGCGAAGGAAACCTCAGAGTTGCGATCGCAAAGTTGGCAAATGGGTAATTCCCTGATCCGTTTACTGGTGGAGTTAGAACCGGAACTTCAATCTGTGGCGGGGATCGTGGGAACTCCCTGTAATTATGCGATCGCCTTTGGTATTGCAGCCGCGTACTGGCAAATTAACCTCATGGATGCTTTATTGGGCTATTTACACAGTTGGGCATCTAATCTAATTAATACAGGTGTGAAATTGATTCCTCTGGGTCAAACCGCCGGACAACAACTGCTGCTGGAACTTGCCCCTCAGCTATCGGGTGCGAGCCAAGGCATTTTAGCCCTAGAAGATGATGAACAGTTACACAGTTGCACTTGGGGATTAGCGCTCTCTAGCATGGCTCACGAAACCCAGTATACACGATTATTTCGCAGTTAACGGTATTTTGTACTGGTGTCAGTTGTCTATCGGATATTTCTATGCTACCTTAAAAGTTTTTCAAATTTGAGGAAGCTATGAGTCAACGAACCCAAATCAATCTTCGCATAGACAACGAATTACTCCAAGCGCTACGCGAAAAATGTGCCGCTGAAGGCTGCACGCAGACGGAGTTTATTACCAATGCGATCAAATCGTCATTAGGTATCCCGATTACCCAAGCCAATCTGATTGAGATCGATGAACGAATTGCCGCCCATATTCAACCCATTCGAGAAGAGTTAGATCAGTTGAGGGCAGCCTTGGGGGAATTCGCAGCCTGAGGGTGAACAATGGAACTCTCAGGCAACAGGTTCCACCAGTATCTAACTTAGAGGCAATTCGCGATCGCATTCTCGGCAACTTGAATCTCGGTAGAAATGCACTCGCCTACAAAGCTGCCCAGAAAGTCCTCAATGAGTTTATTGGCGAATTGTACAGAAAATAAGTGATCACCAAAAGCGGCAACTGGTATAGTTCCTTTGTTCATGGTTCCTCAACCCTGAACAATCAACGATGAACCATTTAGCTTTTTTGGTGCTTCGCGAGTCTCTTGTCTCTTGCGTCTGGTAAAATCCCACGTTTTTTAGCGTGGGATATATTTTCTTCATTCTATTTGATTTTATCAGGTTAAGCTATACAACTGCTATATATTTAGCCAGAACCTGATAATCAAAAATACTTAATATCTAGGAAGAAAGATTAATCATGTCAGGGAAATTACGGACGGGTTGGGTAATAAACCTCTCCATACCTAAGCCAAATGGCTTAGGGAAATTTCCCTAAAATATAGAGCTGATTAGGCGCTGAAACGCCTATGGTTAAGAGGTTAATAGCTTGTCTTCCTGCAAGAGGGCTATACGCAGTAAACTTACGCCATTATGCTGAGGCAATTAGCGGTACGATAAGCCGACAATAAGAAGATGTAATGACTTAAACCCGAAAAGGTGAACAAAACTTTACAAAAACTTTATGCTCACTTTACTGAATTGCTAGTGACATCCTCTATCATAAAAACAGAGTAAGTCTGAATGAGTCGTGAAATAGCAATCCTTGCTGGGCAAACTTTCCAGCCTCATCTGTAAAAAACCAATTATTAAGACGAGCGATAGTGAGTGTAAACAACTTTCTCGAAACGTCTACCTAGAATTACCCAAGATACAACAAAACCTGGACTATCCTACAGCAGTGCATCTCCACAACGCCTAAGTAAGGGGCTGGCTCACCTCCATCGGTGACAGCAAAAAGTTATCTAATCTGGGTAATTTACCAAAATCTGTAATATTAACGGCAAACGCTGGATTTAAATGCCAACCCAACGAATCCAGTTGTTTATGCTGATCTCCAAACAAGACTGTATGAAATTGTCCCAGTTGATTATTGCAGTCTGATGGTATTACACGACTAAGTGCAGTCTGTTCCTCTGTTCCCAACTTGGCTAGTTGCTTTCATCATCCCTAATCACTTTCATGCTGTATTCCCAGAAGTTCAAGCTAAAATTATGACCAATCAATTCGAGCGAGCAATTGGATACTCACAAAACTGGACTGAATTTATTAGCACTGGTGCTTTTCCCTTCACCCCTTGTCCAATTATCAATCCTGAAAATCTGGCGACCCAACTTTTCTCCTGCGCCAGTGAGAAATTTACAGGGTGCTTAGATATTGAAGCGCCTCAACACCAACACTGGAGTTTATATTTTTGCCAAGGTTTAATCTGTGGTGGAAGTGGCATACATCCCCGTCGCAGTTGGTTGCGCCAGCTTTATCGCTACTGTCCCCAACTTATTGATACGACTGTCAATTCTTCCCAACCGTTCCCTAGTCACAATTACGATACCTTAGCGGAATTAGTAACCCAGGGAAAACTTCGGTCACAGCAAATGACAGAAGTTGTCGAAAGCTATATTTTAGAAGTTTTTTTTGATCTGATTCAACACCTGGAACAGATATCTGCTTCCTCCAACTGGCAACTTAATTATAGTCAAATCCCTCAAGCTCAGATGGAGTCTACCTTAGTCACCCTAGATGTTGATGAAATGTGGCGGCAAGCGGTAAAACTTTGGCGAAGTTGGCAAAGCGCCGATTTAACCGACATTTCTCCTAATTTAGCGCCTAAGGCATTAAACCCTAAGCAATTGCAACAACAGTTTTCCCAGATGCTCTACAATAACCTCAGTGGTTTGGGAGGTATGAATCAGACGTTTCAAGCGTTGCAAGAGGAAACCTCTGACGTTACATCTGATAACCTGATAGCTTCGATGGATGGCAATCAAACATTACGGGATTTAGCTGTTCATTTGAATCGGAATCTTGTACTCCTAACTCAGCCCATCATGCCCTATATTCGTCAAGGGTTAGTTGAATTGATTGAGGTTGAGGATGTGAGTTTCAGTGCTGCATCACTGACAAAGCCAGACTTTTCATCTCCCGAAACCCCAGCCACTCCAAGAGAATCGAAATCGGCGAATCCCTTAATTGCCTGTATCGAAGATAGCTCAGTTGATCTGCTACTGATGAATCATATTCTCACTCAAGCAGGCTATCAATTTATCAATATTGAGGATCAGGAAAAAGCATTATCGATATTGATAGAACACAAACCCGACCTGATTTTCTTAGATTTAGTTATGCCCATTGCGAATGGGTATGAAATCTGCTCCCAAATTCGTCGGGTTTCCTTTTTCAAATCCACCCCAGTGATTATTGTGACGGGTAAGGATGGGATTATTGACCGGACACGGGCAAAAATTGTCGGTGCGTCAGATTTTATCACCAAACCCGTTAATAAAGATAAAATGCTCCAAGGGTTACACACTTATCTCCCCAAGCCCCCGGTTAACCAGTTTCAGGATACATCAATGTTTGGAGATTGGTACGCTCAACCACCGATGCAATACTCTCCAATGTAGTGTTGAATGCTCACACTTTGGTGGAGACAAAGCAGATGGCAGATGGTAGATGGCAGAAGTGTATTACTGGTACGGAATCATTTCAGCCCTTACATCTGTCCTAAGCTTTATGACAACAGTTATCTACTAAAAAATAGTTGTATTCTTATCTACTTTTTATTTATTGTAGGAAAATATGTAATTTATATGAAATATTTTATTTCCGATCATTGACATAATTACCTTTTCATGAGCTACAATTAAGCTAGTTATATCTGTAGTTTATCATGGAATATTTTATCGGCGAAAAACAGTTAACATTGTAGCTCTCACAAAAGAACATTTTAAAATCTTAATGGCAAAAAAAAGTCATATTTATATCGATATGACTGACGATAGTATCTGATTTAGCGAGATAAATAATAAATAAAAATGCTTGCTCCTTTATCTGTTCGATCAACTCATTGGACTATAACCAAACATGATGTCGTTTTTACCACAGAAGAACTACTAAAACGTATTCAAAATTGTGCGAGTCAACAATTTACAGGTCAGTTAGATTTCAACATAACCAATCCCCAACAACAGCAGTGGCAGCTATTCTTTAGTGTCGGCAGTTTGATTGGTTGTCACAGTAAGGTACATCCCGTGCGTCGTTGGTTTCGTCAGCTATCATTGCACTGCCCTTCACTGGCTGTTAATGCTATAACGCCAGCAGGAGAACCGATTCAATATCAAGATTATGAGTCATTAGCCACACAAGCGAAACAAGGACAAATCCCCCTAGGACAAATGGCAGCACTTGTTCAAGGTCATACCAGCGAAGTTCTTTTTGATATTATCCAAGCAGGGGAACAACAAAACTATCATTCTGGAATGTATCTAAGCTACCGAGTCATTCCTCAAGATTCTATCGATTTAGGGTGGGTTGTGGTACGGGCTGAGCGCGTTTGGCAGCAAGTTTTTCAGGATTGGCAAGCTTGGCAACAAGCGGGTTTAGCTGACATTTCACCGAATCTCGCCCCTAAAATTTTGCAGGCAGATCAGTTGAGCCAACAGACATCACCTTCTGCTTATCGTAATCTAACAGCGTTTGCGGATGGGAAACAAACGCTTCGGGATTTAGCGGTTAAGTTAAAACAAAGTCCTCTGCCCCTAACTCACTCAATTGCCCCTTATATTCATAAAAAATTAATTGGATTAGTTGAAGTTGAGGACTTGAAGGTTTCTATTTTACCTCGTCAAATTGTTGAGGATAAATCTCCTGAAAATGGCAAAATTACATCACGGAATCCTTCTCGCTTGTCATCCTCCTCTAAATCAGCAAATGCGGTAATTGCTTACATTGATGATAGTCGGCATGACACTCAAATGATGGGTTATATTTTAGAGGAAGCGGATTATAAGTTTGTCTCAATCCAGGATTCAGTGCAAGCCCTAGTTAAGCTTTTAGAAAATAAGCCGGATCTGATATTCCTGGATTTGGTGATGCCTGTCGCTAATGGTTATGAAATTTGTTCTCAAATTCGCCGTGTTTCGGTTTTTCAGGATATCCCCGTGATTATTCTGACCGGAAATGATGGCATTGTAGACCGGGTGCGTGCCAAAATGGTCGGGGCTTCGGGTTTTTTGCCAAAGCCGATTACTCAACAAAAGGTGTTGAGTACTTTGCAGAAGTATTTACCGACCAAATCTGTACCGATGAGTAATTAAATAGTGTTCAGTATTTATGACTGAACCCAAAACTGCAAAGGTTGTGTATCGCAAACATTGGATTAACTATGACAACTGTTCTTTTAGTGGAAGATAGTGTAACAGAAACCCAGGTACTGACTCGTTATTTAAGACAAGCCGGATTTAACGTAGTGAGTGTAACAAGTGGAGAGGAAGCCCATATAAAACTTAAAGCTCAAAAACCGGATTTAGTGATTCTCGATGTTATTTTACCAGGTCAAAGTGGCTTTGAACTTTGCCGCGAGATTAAAACCAACATTGACACTAAGAAGATTCCTGTGGTGATGTGTTCAACCAAAGGCACAGATGCTGATAAGTTATGGGGTTCGATGCTAGGTGCTGATGCCTATATCTCTAAACCTGTAGACCAACAGGAATTAATGAAAACCATTAATAAGTTTACGTTGGTTTAGCTGATTGCTGGTGCGCTTTAATGGTTGATGACTCATTGTTGAAGAGTCGTGCTGATTATGAGTTTAATTTCCTCTCTGCTCTCCAACGAATGACAAATGACGAATGACAAATGACAAATGACAAATGACGAATGACAAATGACAAATGACAAATGACAAATGACAAATGACAAATTCACTTGACTCAATCCTCTTAACCACGAGTCTTGATTCACTCAACCTTAAACCTTCACCCCCAGAAACACAGCGGCGGTTACTTCGCTTTCCTATGAGTCACCAAGATAGTGCCCTATTGCCCTTGGAACAAATTGGGGAAGTGCTACGGGTTAATGTAAGAGACATTCTGCCTGTTCCGGAAATGCCTGGTTGTGTTTTAGGAATCTGCAACTGGCGTGGCGATATGCTTTGGCTGGTTGATCTGAGCCAGTTGCTGGGCTATTTATCATTAGACCAACAAGGGCAATTGGCTGATGTTTTGGTGGTGTTAGTGGTGCAGGTGAATGAGCAATCAATAGGACTGGTTGTTTCTCAAGTTAATGACATCGAATACCACAATTTGCAACATTTGCAGCCTGCTGTTCCGGGTGTATTTCCGCCTAAACTTTTGCCGTTTATTCTGGGTTCCCTCCCTGAAGATCAGGGCATTGTACTGAATATTCACGCCATTAGCCATTATCCCCTTTGGCAAATGCATCGTGAGTGAGGGAGCTGGGGGAGCTGGGGGAGCTGGGGGAGATAGTGAGTTAATTCACGCGCTATGTCTATTGGATAAAGTGAAAAAATTTCCTAACCTCACCTTCCCTATCTTCCTCACCTTCCCTATCTTCCCTACCTTCCCTATCTTCCTCACTTTCCCCATTTTTTCCGATCGCAGATCGCGGACATATTAGGACTAGACACATCGAAATTATGCAAGAACTCGAACAATCGAAGCAAGTACTCAACCCTGATGCGGAGAACGATTCCGCTCATAAAATTAGTAATGGCGATCGCGTGACAGATGAGTCTCAGCCTGAGATGGGTGTCAATATCGAAACCTATTTTCAGGAACAACGGAAGTGGCTGTTAGCGGTTGCTCAACGGATGCGTCGTGCGTCTACGATTGAAAGCGTTGATACGCTGCTAGAAACCACTGTGGCAGAGGTGCGGGAGCATTTCCAGGTTGATCGGGTTCTGATTTATCAATTTAAGACGGAAACCGAGGGTGTGGTTCGCGCTGAATCTATGGTTGCGGGGTATACTCCCTGTGTGGGTGAATCCTTACCCGCGTTAACCTTTGGCGCGAATAGTCAAATCGAGTATCAGCAGCAACAGGTTGTCACCCTGAGTCATCTGTATCAAGGCGTAACCAGTCCCTATCAACTGCAACTGCTGAAACGGTTTCAAGTTAAAGCCAGCTTGAGTTTACCGATTCTGTTTAGTAAACAAGTCTGGGGGTTACTCATTGTTCAGCAATGTTCCGGAACCCGCACCTTCCAAGACTCCGAAATTAATCTGCTGTATCAGGTGACAACGGAACTGGCGCTTAACCTGCAACCGGGGGAACTATTTAGTCAACTCCGCAGCCAAAACAAAAATACCAAAGTTGTCGGTCAAGTCGCGGCGAAAATTCTCAAGAACATCTTGCGATCGCTGAATGTTCCCCAAGTCTTTAGCAGCGCCACACGGGAAATCCGTCAGCAATTGCAGTGCGATCGCGTGGCGGTGTATCGGTTTAATCAAGATTGGAGTGGGGAGTATATCGCCGAATCTGTTGCTCCTGGGTGGGTTCCTTTAGTGGGTCCGGATATTCAAACAGTTTGGGAGGATACCCATCTCCAAGAAACCCGAGGCGGGCGTTATCGCTACGAAGAAACCAATGGGGTGAATGACATTTACGCCGCTGGTTTGACTGACTGTCACATCGATCTGTTGGAACAATTTGAGGCAAAAGCTTACGCGATCGCACCCATTTTCGAGGGAGACAAACTCTGGGGATTACTCGCCGCCTTCCAAAACTCAGGTTCCCGTCAATGGGATACTTCAGAGCTTAACATACTGGCATTAGTCGGGCGTCAGTTTGGTGTCGCCCTCCAGCAAGCCGAATATTTGGACAGTTTACAAGCGCGAACTGGACAATTAGCAAAAGCGGCGGAACGGGAACGCACCGTCGCCCGGGTGATTGACAAAATTCGTCAAACCACGGACTTGGAGACGATTTTCCAAACCACCACCAAAGAAGTGCGTAAACTGCTCAATATTGAGCGCGTCACCATTTATAAATTCCGCGACGATTATTTCGGTGATTTCGTCAGTGAATCAGAAGCGGGAGGATTTCCCAAACTCGTGGGCAGTGGTTGGGAAGATCCCTATCTCAACGAACACCAAGGGGGACGTTTTCGCGATAATGAACCCTTAGTTGTGGATGATATTTACACCGCCAATCTCACCGATTGTCACGTCGAGGCTTTAGAATATTTTGAAGTCAAATCCTGCGCCGTCGTCTCTATCTTCCAAGGACAAAAGCTGTGGGGATTACTCAGTGCGTTTCAAAACACCAGCACTCGCCATTGGGAAGAGGGCGAAGTCCAATTACTCAAGCAAGTTGCCAACCAACTCGGCTTAGCGATACAACAAAGCGAATATGTGCATCAGATTCAGGTTAAATCTGAACAGCAGGTGAAAGAGGCGGAACGCGAACGGGCGTTAGCCAAAGTCGTGGATAAAATCCGTCAACCTTTCAACATTGACAAGGTGTTTGAAACCACCACTCAGGAAGTGCGGCGACTGCTGAATGTGGAACGGGTGACGATTTATAAGTTCCGGGATGACTATTTCGGTGACTTTATCTGTGAATCCGAGTCCGGCGGATTTCCTAAGTTAGTTGGGAGTGGTTGGGAAGATCCCTATCTCAACGAACACCACGGGGGGTGCTTCCGGAATAACGAACCGTTTGTGGTAGACGATGTTCACGATGGCACGCTGACCGATTGTCATGTCGAGGCTCTAGAATACTATCAAGTCAAATCCTGTGCGGTGGTGTCTATCTTCCAAGAAGACAAGCTGTGGGGATTACTCAGTGCGTTTCAAAACACAAGTACACGCCACTGGGAAGACGGTGAAGTCCGACTGCTCAAACAAGTGGCGTCTCAACTGGGCGTAGCGCTGCAACAGGCAGATTATTTGCAGCAATTACAAACCCAATCCCAGCAACTGCTGAAAACCGCCGACTTGGAACGAGTCACGGCTCAAATTATCAGCAAAATTAGCCAATCTCAAGACCTGGATCAGATTTTCCAGACGGCTTGTGGGGAACTACAAACCTTTTTGGGGGCTGATCGCGTGGGAATTTATCGCTTTGATCCCGAATCGGGGTTTGATCAGGGAGAAATGGTGTCTGAACGGGTGGTGGCAGGTTTCCCATCAGCCCTGTCGATCACAGTTGACGACCATTGTTTTGGTGACAAACATGCGGAAAATTATCGTAAGGGACGGGTTTGGGCAGTTGCCGATATCCATCACGCCAATTTAGCGCCCTGTTATATTGATACCCTCTCCAAATTTCAGGTGCGCGGGAATTTAGTCGCCCCCGTTATGCAAGGGATCGAATTGTGGGGATTACTCTGTATTCACCAGTGCAGTGGTCCACGCAAGTGGAGAAACCAAGAGGTGGAATTTGTTAAGCAGGTCGCCTATCAATTGTCCATCGCCCTGAAACAATCCCAGTACCTGCACCAGTTACAAGACCAATCCACGCAGCTAGCGACGATTGCCCAAACTCAGGAAACGGTATCCAGTGTTCTGACTAAGTTGAGCTATGGCGAGGATATCGCCACCATCTACAATACATCCACTCGTGAACTGCGGAAACTACTCAAGTGCGATCGCACGGCGGTTTATCAGTTTGAACCAGATTGGAGTGGCGTGTTTGTGGCGGAGTCGGTGGCGACGGGATGGACACCCTTAGTCGGTCCGGATATCCGCACTGTTTGGGAAGATAGCTATTTACAGGAAACTCAAGGGGGACGTTATCGGAATCGGGAAAGCTTTGCCGTGGATGATATCCATACCGTGGGTCACTCCGATTGTCACGTTGAAATTTTAGAACAGTTTGAGGTCAAAGCTTACGCCCTCGCCCCGATTTTCGTCGCCGATGAGTTATGGGGAATCCTCTGTGCTTATCAAAATACTGGACCTCGGCACTGGACGAGTACCGAAATCACCGCATTGACCCAAGTCGCTCAAGGCGTAGGAACGGCATTACAACGCCTCTACTACCTGGAGAAGGTGCAACAGCAGTCGGATCAATTCGCCCAGTTAGCGAAACGGGAAAGTAACTTTATCAACCTGCTGTATAAAACCGGACAACGGATTGCCGAGCGCTTGCAGAAAGGAACCTTGAACCCAGAGGTTTTGTTGCAGGCGACGAGTCAGGAATTGCGACTCCTGCTGAATGCGGATCGGGTGGCGGTGTATTGCTTTAATTCTGATTGGAGTGGGGAATTGGTGCTTGAAGATGTGGGGGGTTCCTACGTCAAGGTTGTCGGTACCCAACTGGCAAAGGTGAGTGATCCGGTGTTGCAACAAAGTGAGGGTGGTGTTTATCGCCAAAATCAGACTACGGCGGTTAATGACATTAGCCAAGCCACGGAGTTGACGTTTAACCGGGAGATTTTGCATCAGTGGGGGACTAAAGCGTACATCATCGCCCCCTTATTCCAAGGGGAACAACTGTGGGGATTGCTAGGGGTTTATCAAAACAGTGAACCCCGCACCTGGGAAGAGGGAGAGGTTAAACTCTTGGCGCAGATGGCAACTCAGTTAGGGATTGCTCTCCAGCAAGCGCAATCCTTGGAACAAGTTCAGGAACAGTCCCAACAATTGAGGGAGGCGGCGCAACGGGAGAAAGCGGCGAAGGAAGAATTACAACAGGGGGTAATTCAACTGCTAATGGCAGTACGTCCGGCGTTACAAGGGGATCTGACGGTACGAGCGCCGATTACCGAAGATGAAGTGGGAACGGTGGCAGATGCCTATAACAATACCCTGCAAAGTCTCCGGGCAATTGTACAACAGGTGCAGCAATCCTCGCGCCAAGTGGCACAAACCTCCCAAGCCAGTGAAACCGCGATCGCCGGATTAGCCCAACAAGCCCAACGTCAGTTCCAGGCGCTGGAAAACACCTTGGAACAGATTCAGATGATGGTGAATACCACTGAAGCGGTGGGGGCTAGCGCTCAACAGGTGGAAGAAGCGGTGCAACAGGCGAACAAAACGGTTCAAGCTGGGGATGAGGCGATGAACCGCACGGTGGATGGGATTATGGATATCCGGGAAACCGTGGCGGAAACCAGTAAGCGGCTGAAGCGTTTGAGTGAATCGACGCAGAAGGTGTCGCGAGTGGTGAATTTGATTAGTAACTTTACGACTCAAACCCAGTTGTTGGCGTTGAATGCGTCAATTGAAGCCACCCGCGCGGGTGAGTATGGACGAGGGTTTGTTGTGGTTGCGGATGAAGTCCGTTCTCTGGCGCGTCAATCGGCGGAAGCGACGACGGAGATTGCCCAATTGGTGCAGGAAATCCAGATGGGTACGGCTGAGGTGTCATCGGTTATGGAAACGGGGATTCAGCAGGTGGCATCGGGTACAAACCAGGTGAACGAAGCGCGGGAGTATTTGTATGCGATCGTGGAAGCTACGAGTCAGATTAGTCAGGTGGTAGCGGGAATTACTCAAGCGACTCAAGTTCAGAGTCAGGAGTTACAGTCGGTTACCCGAACCATGACTCAGGTGGCGACGATTGCTAATCAAACGGCGGAAAATTCGATGGAGATGTCTTCATCGTTCCAAGGTTTGTTGACGATGGCGCAAAATCTGCAAATGAGTGCGGATCAGTTCAAGGTTGAATAGTTTGTCATTTGTCATTGGTCATTGGTCATTGGTTATTGGTCATTGGTCATTGGTTATTGGTCATTGGTCATTTGTCTTATGTCATTTGTCATTGGTCATTGATGCTGTAGGGGCGGGTTTCACAACTATCGTTTTTTCTCTCACCCAGATGTGAGTAAACCCGCCCCTAAACCCAACCATTTAGTCAGGGCTGGCTGACGGGGTGATAAGCTAGCTGAAGTGTTGAGCCATCCTGCTTTTAGCCCATTTCTTCTTGTCACAGATAGGGTCAAAAATAGGAGTTTGTCTCTGGGGGACCAGCCCCCCAGACCCCCCGATGGGGGACGAGCGCCTCCCCCATACCCCCCGCGCAACGCTTCGCTTGACTATATCTCATCGGGTGGTCTTCATCTGTCAATAAGGATTTTCTTTGGAGATACTAATGTCGCTCAAAACCTGATTTTAAAAGGTTTTATGTTGCTTGTCGCCCCTACAAACCAGAATTATTTAGCCTAGCGTTGGGTCAACACTCAACACTTAGTCAGGGCGGGTTTTGTACAAAGGTTATCCGCAATAGCGAAAAGCAAGTCCCTAAACCCGCCCCTACATCCTTCGCAATCCAACAGTTTTCCCATGAATGATCCAAATATCCGTGAACAAAGTTACCAATATTTCCTGGAAGAAGCGCCAGAACTTATGGGTATTATCGAACAAGAATTACTCGATTTACGGGTTAATTTTAGTGTTAATAAAGTCCATAATTTAATGCGAACCACTCACACCCTAAAAGGTGCGGCGGCGAGTGTGGAATTGGACACCATTAAAACGGTGGCTCACTCGTTGGAGGATATTTTTAAAACCCTGTTTAATCCCGATGTCGTGATTGATGCGGAGGTGGAGGCGTTACTGTTTGAAGGCTATGAATGTCTGCGCTTACCCCTGACGGCGGAAGTGATGGGGGGAAAGATTAATGAGGCGGAAGTTCTCGATCGCACGGCGGCGGTGTTTGCTAAGTTGCAGGAAAAGCTGGGTGATTGTTTTGATCAACAAGCGAATATTCCGAGTTCGTTGGAGTTGGGATTTGATGTCACTCAATCCATTTTTGAGGTGGGGGTGAGTCAGCGGTTAGATCAAATTACTGAGGCTTTGGCGAGTAATGATCCGTCAGTGATGGCGGACACCTTGCGATCGCAGGCGGAGGTGTTGCTGGGTGTGGCGGAATCGATGAATTTACCGGGATTTGCGGCGATTGCTAGTAGTGCGATCGCGGCGTTGGAGAATTATCCGGATCAGGCGGAAATGATTACTCAGATCGCCCTAGCTGATTTGCAGGCGGGACAAAAGGCGGTGTTGAATGGCGATCGCACTCAAGGGGGTCAACCCTCTCAATCCCTGCAAGAATTGGCGGGGATGCTGGATGCTATTCCCGATCATGCGCCGCTGGAAGCCGCACCACAGCAAGTGTGGGAAGGGGATCTGAGTGATCCAGAGGTTAGTGCAGATTTTGCGGCGTCTGATACAAATCCAGCGGATTCAGCTTACCCCGATGAGGAGTTTTCGCAACGTCCGATCACTGATTCGGCAGATTTTCAACTGGATGCGACGGATTTGATGCCTTTACTGGATATCGATGTGAATGAGTATGAGGATTATAGTGTATCCGAATCGGAGACAGAAGGCGTTGAGGAACCCGATTCGGCTGATTTATTGGATAGTGTTTGGGGAAATATCTCGGTTTCCGAATCAACAACGGAGGAGGATGTTCAGGTAGAATCTGAATCGGAATCCGAAGAAGTGTTTCCCGTCTTCAAGACTCCAGCCAATAATTTTCAGGACTCAATCCCAGAATCTGTACCGACTCCTCCAGTAGAGGCGGCAGAACCGTTAATGGATTATGTTTTACCTTCGCCACGGGTACAACAAGAATCTGTTCCGGAAACGCAGCCGCAAACGGTGCGGGTGAATATTGATCATTTAGAACATTTGAATTATTCCGTTGGGGAACTCTTAACCTACCAAAATCGCCAATCCCTCCAGGATGAGCAATTGCAATCAGCGGTTCGTTTGGTATTAAGTCGGCTGCAACAGCATCAACAACTCTTGGATGAATTGCAAGATTGGCATGACCGTCAATTGCATCGATCGCAACAAAAACGGATGAGTCTCCGGGGGAAAAGGCGTCGAGAATGGATCAACGAAAACCCGTCATTAGCTTGGCAAAATCCCCAGACGACAATCCCGAATCAATTTGACTCGTTAGAACTGGATAGTTATAACGAACCGCAGCTTTTAATCCAGTCGTTGATGGATGATACCGCCCAACTCACGGAAGCAACGGAGTCGATTGAAGTTTTTGCCAGTCAATTTAATCAAACCTTTGACAAACAACGGCGACTGCTAACCAGTATCCGTGACACATTGATGGAGGCGCGACTGTTACCATTGGGAACCTTATTTAGACGGTTTCCGCGAGTGTTACAACAGTTAGAAGTCACCCACAATAAATCTGTGGAACTCTACATGGATGGGACAGAGGTATTAGTGGATAAAGTGGTGGTGCAGAAACTCTATGACCCCTTACTGCATCTGATCCGAAATGCCTTTGATCATGGGATTGAGTCGCCAGAGGTTCGCCAAGAATCCGGCAAAACCCGTCAAGGTACTATTGCCATTGATGCCTATCACCAGAATCGATATTTGGTGATTGAAGTTCGGGATGATGGGCAAGGGTTAAACTTTGAGAAGATTCGCCAACGGGCGGTGGAACAGCGCTTAATTGACGCGGAAAAAGCCAGACAGTTGTCACCTGCTGAACTCGCGGAGTTTCTGTTTGAACCCGGTTTTTCCACCGCTTCCGGGTTAAGTGATTTATCCGGGCGGGGAATTGGGATGGATGTGGTGCGTTCTCAGGTGGAATCCCTGCAAGGGTCAGTGACAGTATATTCTCAACCGTATTATGGAACAACCTTTCGGCTACAAATCCCCCTAAATCTGACCATCGCCAAGCTACTGTTGATGGAGGCGGGAGGTCAAACTTATGCTTTACTCTCAGATGCGATCGAACAAATCATTATCCCGCCACCGGAACGACTGCGCTGCTGGGATGAAGGGAAAGTGCTGCGATGGGGTACTGGCAAGGATGAGCAACTGATCCCGATTTTTTCGTTGGCAGAGGTGTTAAGTTACCATATTCCTCAACCGAAAACCTTAGTGTTATCCTCTCAACGCCCGTTAGTTGAGCAAAGTCCGAAAATGTCGGTGATTTTGATCCGGTGTCAGAATCGGCTATTAGGCTTGGAAGTCAACCAGCTTGTCGGGGAACAGGAATTAGTGATTCGTCCCCTGGGATCGATGATTGCACCTCCAGATTACGTGTATGGTGGTTGTATTCTGGCAGATGGCGGGTTAGCCCTGGTGCTAGATGGAACCACATTAATGCAGTCGATTGCTGATCAGCAGACGGCAAAATCCCCGCCAGAGTTTACCTCTGATTTTCAATCCTCAATGGTGGCTTTAACGGGTTCCACCTCCGTTGCATCCGATCGCAACCAGCGACAATTATCTCCCTCCCGCCCAGCCGCGTTACCTGCTGCACCTGAACCGCCACCCCCTACGCCAACCCCCAGGCGATCGCCCCAACTGGTGCTGATTGTCGATGATTCGATTACCGTGCGCCAAAGCTTAACCTTTACCTTACAAAAGGCAGGCTATCAGATTCTCCAGGCAAAGGATGGGTATGAAGCCCTTGAACAACTGCAAAATTATGGGGAAATTCAGTTAGTTATTTGTGACATTGAAATGCCGCGCATGAACGGGTTTGAGTTTCTCAAATACCGCCAACAGGAGCCAGTATTAGCGAATATTCCCGTTGTTATTTTGACCTCTCGCAGTAGTGAAAAGCATCGTTTGATTGCCACTGAATTAGGGGCAAATGATTATATCACTAAGCCATTTCTCGAACCTCAGTTGTTAGAGAAAGTACAGCAATTCATCAATACTTAGATGGTTAGAACGTTCTGAGAAATTTTTACCTAGAGAGAGATAAACGTGCTGCTGTCTTTTGCTTTCTGTCCTTTATTAACCAATCAATGAACCATGACCCCTGACACCCAAAAATATATCGTCTTTAAGATTAGCGACTCTCTGATGTCATTACCCATGGATAACGTGTTAAAGGTGCTAAACACACCATCCAATGAGAGTGGTTGGAATGCCATGGGATTACTGCAAATAGGAGATTATACGATTCGGATTGTCGATTTACATCAACAGTTAAATCCTAACTATGACGCCAATTCAACCAACTTGCAATCCTTTTTAGTCATTACCAACCCCATAGAAGGAGATCTCTTTGGCATTATCGTCGATGAACCGCCCAATTTGATTGAATTAAATCCTGACCTAATTCGTAAGTTACCTAAATATAACCGTCGCTTACCGATGGTGAGTCATGCGGCGGTTCTCCAGGAGAATGAGAAGAAAACTACAATTTTTATGTTAGATTTATATGAATTATTTAATCCAGTTGCATAAGCTTCGTCATTGGTCCTTTGTCTTATGTCCTTTGTAATAACCGTAGGGTGCGTTAGGCGTAATCACTCCTATTTATTGTCTTTCTAATGGAAATGTCGCCGTAACGCACCATTATTCGGGTCAAGGCAAAAAAGGGCTAAAGCCCTTACTACAAACGGCGCGATCGCACTCAAAAAAAAATGTGATTGTCCTCCAGTTCATCTCCACCCAAAGCTTCAATGGTGAACTCCTCTCCATCCAAAAGCACAGTCCCTTCGTAAAGATTAAACTGTGTTTCTCCCCATGCTGTTTGCATATCCTTTTGTTCAGTTTTCCAGCCTAGACTCTCTGCATCTTGGTTATTAATGGCTCACCAACCCGTAAATCCTGTATCCAGAATTGCTTGAATTGGAATACTATCACCATCAACGGCAATTAAAGCAATTTCAAAAATTAACTCACCCTTACTGTTAAACTCGCCTAAAATCATAGTCTACCGCAAGTTCCCGTCTTATTAATACGCATAATGAGACGTTTAGAAGTAGGATGATTTTCACCAGCTTTTTTTCGAGCAACGGTTTCATCTGGATCAATAAAATAATCTCCGCTTTCTGGCTCTATGACAATAAACCAATCGTAGTGATTTTTAATAAGCTCAGGTTGAACTCGGTCAAAAACAACACGACAATTTCGATAAAATCTTTCATTTTCTGCGCGGCGTTTGGCTTTCTCTTCTGGCGAGAGACGACGTTCAGGAAATACTCTGCCTTTACGGACGCGATTAGACGATAACTGACTCATATTGGGTTCTACCTGTCTAAGATGACAATTAGTGTAATCTTCTTTTTTAGTTTAATATAGTATGATTTGAAGATTCGCGATAAGTTCCTTCTTCAGCGCTAGATCAGGACACGATAATATCGTACCCCTACCAAATCAATTCGTTGTAGGGGCATGGCATTGCCATGCCCTATTAATTAGGTGGACAGAATAAACGTTAAAAGAGGAGATCATCCTTTATCCTTTGTCAGGGTTTGAGGTGGTTTGACAAACCTGAACAGGGTTGAGCCAGATCAGTTCCGTGTTCTGAAGTCGAAATGCTGTGTTTTTGGGTGAAAAGGAAACAGGGGAATGTTTTAACGTATCCCCATCACCCCGTCACCTCGTCATCCTCTAGATAGGGCTTCCTGCCAAATTTCGTAGTTATAGAACTTGCAGTTCTCTTGGATAGCGAGAATGATTCTAAGAGCAGATTGACCAGAATCAGTTGGGATTAAGGTGAGAAGATGGGGGAGGTATTGAGTGATGGCTTCTGTGTCTTTCTTGGCAATTTCACCTAACACATAGGCGGCTCTCCAACGCACATCAGAGTCAGAATCTGCCACCAGTTTGAGCAAACCGGGAATCGCTGTTTGAGAACCGATTTCACCTAAGGCATAGGCGGCTCTCTTACGCACAGAAGAGTCAGAATCTTCCACCAGTTTGAGCAAGGCAGGAATCGCTGTTTGAGAACCGATTTCACCTAATGCCTCGGTGGCACTCTTACGCACAGAAGAGTCAGAATGTTCCACCAGTTTGAGCAATGCAGGAATCGCCGTTTCTGAACCAATATTACCTAAGACATAGGCGGCACTCTCACGCACATCAGAGTCAGAATCTGCCACCAGTTTGAGCAAACCGGGAATCGCCGTTTGTGAACCGATTTCACATAAGGCATGGACGGCACTCAAACGCACATAAAAATCAGAATGTTTCATGAGTTTGAGCAAACCAGGAATCGCCGTCTCTGAACCGATTTTACCTAAGGCATCGGCGGCAATCTTATGCACAGGAGAGTCAAAATCTTCCATCACCATAAGTTTGAGCAAGGCAGGAATCGCCGTCTCTGAACCGATTTTACCTAAGGCATCGGCGGCAATCTTACGCACGGAAGAATCAGAATCTTCCACGAATTTTAGTAAACCAGGAATCGCCGTCTCTGAACCGATGTTACCTAACGTATCTGCGGCAATCTTACGCATAGAATAGTTAGAATTTTTCATGAGTTTTAGCAAATCAGGAATCGCCGTCTCTGAACCAATTTTACCTAACGCCTCGGTGGCAATCTTATGCACATCAGAGTCAGAATCTTCCACGAGTTTGATCAAACCAGGAATCGCCGTCTGTGAACCGATTTTACTGAACGCATCGGCGGCAATCTTACGCACATCAGAGTCAGAATCTTCCACGAATTTTAGCAAACCAGGAATCGCACTTTCCGATCGCGTCTCCCGCAAATGCTCAACCTTTAACCAAGCAGGTACATCCAACGCCTCCACATACCCAACTGTCTGTTCCTGAAACTCTAACTTTACCTCCCCTGCTAACCGCGCTCCCAACCGCCAATCCACGTCCAGTGCCAGTTGCACCACCTGCACCGCTCGCCTATCATCCAGCAGCGCCAACATCAACGCGATTGGCTCTGTCCATTTTAGGTAATTGAGATACTCCCGCTTGAGAACCCCATCACTCAACGTTGGCAACCGTTCCCGCAATGCCTCGGCTGCGTAATATTCCTGAATCAGTTGATGGCGAAACTCTAACTCTTCATTGCCTGTCCCCGCCTGAATCAGATGATACTTCTGTAAATCCCGCAGACACTTACGGGCAAAATCCTCGCCATACGCCACTTTGCCATTGAGAAATTGCGCGATCGCCTGCACAGCCTCTTCCCGGGCAATCCCTACCCGTAGTTCTGTTGGCGTCTCTCCCTGCATCATCACCCACGCCAACTGTTGCAGCAACGATTTCCACCAGTCGCGATCGCTCTCAATCACGACATCCTGTTTCAGGTTGCGCTCATACCCCTGAGTAAATAACCGAAACACCAACCCCAAATTCTCTGGAATTGTCTGAGTCTCCCCAAACAAGTCACACAGCATCCACAGGAGTAAGGGTGTTTGCCCAAAGTCTCGCAAGCGCTCACCCAGTTGGCGCAGCATTTCCTCCGCTTGTTCTGGCACGTAGGCTCGAATAAACGCCTGCATTTGCGCTTTAGTGAGCGGCTGCATTTCCAATTTCTGCTCAATCCCTAAATCTCCCCCCAGACTCAAATCCCGTGTGGTGAAGATCATCGGCACTTTGGGATGATTGCGGCGAAAATCAGCAAGCTGCGATCGCGCTTCCTCTGAGGGCAACTCATTCACCCCATCAAAGAGGATGAGACAGCGTGATAACACCGTTTCCAGTTGTGCTTGCGTTAAGGGGAGTTCATTGCGAGTAAAGGCATTGAGAATTAATTGGGTGATTGAACCTTGCCAGTAACGCAGTTCCACCAACACCGGAATCCTCCTTAACTCCCCTCTCCCGTGCAACAAAAGCTCATCCGCCAGGGGTTCAAACCCCTGGCTCATAGCTAAAGTCCTCTGAAGAGGACTAATAATTGGTGGTTGAGTCGTCTTTAGACGACTTGGGCTATTAGGCAGGGACTTAAGTCCCTGACGGGCTTCGGGAAAATGAATCAGCCCTGGGGAATGAGGGGGGTTGGCAGAGGGGCTGGAGTTTAGGGCAGTCGTCGCCTCCTCCAAGAGTAACCGTGCCAACGCCGTAGACTTTCCCGATCCCGGACGCCCAACTAACAAAACCTGCTCCTGGGCATACTTGCGAAGCCCTTCCAGGACGGAAAATCGCTCGACCTTCTCTTCCTGTGGCTGTTCTCGCTCTTTCTCTTCCTGTGGCTGTTCTGGTTCCTCCTTTTTCACCCTCTGCACGATCAACCCGAAATCAAAAATCGGTGTCACATCCTGAGATTGCCTTTGTTTGCTTTCGGCATCGGTTAATGTGTAAAGCTGCCACCACTTCTCATATTTAGTAGTAATTGCCGTCAAATAGGGCTGAACATCGATTTCAGACGTCTTGAGAACTAAATCCCGCCAGCGGCGATCGCGTTGATGAAACTGCTGCTGAAACTCGCGCAATTGGGGAAACTGCTCCAGAATCGCCGTCGTGGGTACAGCACCACCCCCCAAATCCAAAGTGCGATCGCGGGTAAACTTGACCATCCCACAAACCTTACCCGTTCGCTGATTTAGCAATGGTGCGCCACTCATCCCTGGTCGCACCTGTCCCAAGGCAAACTTAATTAACCCTGGCTCATCTCCGGTTAAGCCTTCACAGTTAAACGTTACCGGACAGCCATTGTCAAACTCTCGATCCGGATAACCAAACAGATAGAGCGGATCACGGGATTGAATCGCCCCATCCAAATACACACAAGGCGGATTAGCATCAATAGGAAGCGTCACCCGCAACAGCGCTAAATCATAAGGATCAGGGCGCAATTCCTCTACTACCGCCTGTGACCAATTCTGCTGCATCTGCCAGCGTACCTGAATCGGTTCACCCTTCGCCTTTTTCACCACATGAGCGCAAGTGAGAATCCATTCTGGAGCCACAAAAAAGCCTGTCCCCCAACCTCCGGGAAGGGAA
>NZ_JAVKEA010000136.1:0-9450 GCF_040221695.1 Coleofasciculus sp. E2-BRE-01
CTCACAGATTTTTCCCCAAGAGTATTAAGAAAATCTTAAATATACATGGGTACGAATTGAGAAGGATAATTGGCTCAAACGCTTACATAGTCACGGTTTAGGCTTCTATCCTCAATCGGGATGGGGGGAACTTCAGTTTAATACATAGCTCCCCAACATTGCTCGCTTTCCCCCACACCCCACACCCCATACCCCACACCCAGTATCCTATCGTGGGTAATGTAGCTTAAGTTGACACCAATGGTTTAGGGACTAATATTGGTTGTTATCCCTAGCTTGGCTGCAAAACCCGCCCTGTGTGTAGGGGTGGGTTTGATCTACTAACGGGAAGGTTTTTCACCCTGATATCACTAAACCCGCCCCGATAGAGTGCAAGAAATATTCGACAAATGACGAATGACAAATGACGAATGACAAATGACGAATGACAAATGACGAATGACAAATGACAAATGACAAATGACAAATGACAAATGACAAATGACAAATGACGAATGACGAATAACGAATAAATCATGAGTGCGCTATCGCTATACTGGACGCTGATTCGTTTAGATCCCATCGCTGGATGTAAACGAGAGGTAATCCCAGCCGCGAAAACGTTCTGCCAAACTCAATTTCCCCAATTCGTCTCTGAGGGAACTGTTCCAGACAAACCAATTCAATGCCAATTAATCCAATGGAGTCGCGGTGAGGAATCAACAGATTATCCCGAATTTTCCACCCTCGCCCAACTCTGCTTGCGCTGCTTTGTTTCCCGACAAATTGAACAAGTCTGTGTTCAACTTGAAGTCAAATTTGGTAACAATCATGGTTTCAATCGGTATGATTTATTTACCTTTGTCCTTACCGATTTAGGGGTTGACAAAACGCCCCCGCTTACTCAATTTACTTCTTTAGCTACAGACATTTTACAAACCTTTGACCCCGAACGCGCTAGTCTGACAACTTGGACGAATCGCTTGGTGAAACAGCATCGGGAATTGAATCGTTTTCTCTTGGAACAAGGAGTGTATTTAATTAGTGATTGGGCAATTTTAAACGATACGACGCCCAATCAACTCCCACGCATCTATCGGGAGTTTCATCACCTAACTGATCGCGAAATTCAGCAGGCGCGTATTCTGCTCAAAAGTTATCATAGCATCTACCGTCGCGATCGCATATCCTCGAATCAAACTGGACAATGCGCCTTACCCACGCCAGCACAGCTTCAGCAGATGGCGGATCAGGTGCATCGGAAAACCAACATCCGACTATCTCCTCCCGATATTATGGAACGACTGCAAACCCTAGCCCAACGGCTACGAGACTATCGCCTGTCTGTGAGGCGGGGAACGTTACCCAGTCAATCCCTTGATGATCCTACTGTCAGTCTTAACTTGCATCAGCCATCCACCATTGATGAGACAGAACAACTCTTTTTAACCGCTTATCGTCAACAATTTGTCAGTTGTTTAGATCAGGCAATTCAGCAAGTTATTGAGGAGCAACGGGTTCAGCTCAATCGGAAAAAATCGGAGAAATCTCAGCAATTTATAGTGGCATTACGCGGGTTTCACTGTCAAGGGAAATCCATGGCAGATATTGCCAGTTTAGTGGGATTAAAGGCGCAGTATCAAGTAAGTCGGCTGTTGAAACTCAAGCAAATCAGAGCCGCCGTGAGGGGACAGATGCTCAACGGCTTGTTGGAGTGTATTGTAGACTTGGCAAAAACCTGCACTGATCCAGAGCAAATCATAGCACTTGATCACCAGATTGAACAGGTTTTAGCAGACGATATTGACAAAATGATTCAGGAGGCAGAAATTGAGGCTGAACTTAAGAACAAAAAGGCTGCATTAAAAAGTTTATTTGCTCAACGAATTTGCCAATATATTGATCGGTTGGATTCGTGATTAGGGTTTGGGCAATCATCCGAGGGAGTATCTCAGGGAAGCACACAAGATTCTTGTCAACGCCATCGTTATAGTTTGTCGTAAAACCTAACCCTACAATTCTATTCCATAAGACACACCGAGCGTGTTACCAAGCGTGTTACTGAGCGTGTTGCCGAGCGAAGCCGAAGTAAGTAGAGGCAAGCCGAAGTAAGTCGAGGTAAGTCGAGGTGTTCCCTATTCCCAAAAATTGCATACCTATCTTAGGCTCAGAACTATAGAAGAATAGAGGAAATGATTCTCGCCTGTTTCAGACAGTAAACCTAGTTATAAAATTAGCGTCATGATTAACGACTTCAGTGACAGAACACTTGAATTTGAAGCCTTACCCATTACGACTATCACTCTCAGTGATACTCAAATTCAGCAGGCAAAACACCTCATCCAACCGATTCAGCACGAATCCCGACAATGGCAAGCCTATTTAAATGCATTAGCCCTATTCGGCTTTAAACAATGGCTTCAGGATTGGGCGTTTGATCTGTCTGTAGAGGATCAAGACTGTTCAGTGTTTTATCCGGACTATGCCAATATTTTGGGAGCCGTTTGCCAGGTAAAAGTCGGTCATTTTACCATTGACATTATTCCGATTGGATGCTTAGCATCAGAGACGGTTCCTGTTCCCAGAGCCATCCTTGATTTACCTGAATTTACTGCACATTTATATATTATTGTGGAAATATTAGAGGAACTTAAACAGATTCAAGTTACGGGATTAATTCGCTACGATCAATTACAAGCACAATTGGCGACAACTCAACTTACTCCAGAACCTGATTGGACCTATAATTTACCTCTAGATTGGTTAGAAAATCCCGATCGCCTGCTACTATACTTGCGCTGTCTCAACCCGGAAGCGATTCAGTTACCCGCGATTCCCCCAAGGAGTCAAGAAACAGTATCCGTCGCTCAATTCGAGCCACTTATCCCCCAATTTAAATCAGACGATTGGGAATTATCGGAGGTATTAACCTGGGAGCAAGTTGTGGCTATTTTAACGAATTCTGAGTTACGGCAATGGTTACTGAATCCGACGCCAACCGTTCAAACAAGGCTGCAAAGGTTGCAAGAACCGCTGATTAATGTGGGACTTTGGTTGAATGATGAAATTGACGAACTAACCCAGAAACTATCATGGGTTCTATTACCTGCACTAACGCCAGACGCTGTTCCCTTGCGATCGCCAACTCAAGAATTAAATGTTCTTCTCCAGCAGCTAGAACTTACAGGTAAAGCGATTCCACCCATAGCGCGGGGAGGTTATACTGATTTGATGCTAGGAAATAATGCCTTACGCCTCTATGCTATCACTTGGTCGCTGATCTCACCTGACAATCTCCCGGCTTGGACATTATTATTAATTTTAGGCACAACTCCGGGGACAAGGATTTCACAGCCGATCAAACTTCTTTTGAGTGATTTAAATAGTATTTTAATTGAACGAGTTTTGGAACCTCATTCAGAGGAAACGTATATTTATGCTCAAGTAGGCGGTACAGTCGATGAAGCATTCACGGTTACACTATCTAACGAATCTGGAGCATCTTTAACTTTGCCTCCTTTTGTTTTCCGCCCCAATTAATGGTTAATTCTAGCCGCTCTTTCTCCCCTCTTGCTCCCCTCTCCCAAGCTTGGGAGAGGGGTTGGGGGTGAGGGGTTAAGCCTAAGTTAAATGTCACACCAATGACAAATGACAAATGACAAATGACGAATGACGAATAACAAATAACAAATGAAAAATGACAAATGACAAATGACAAATTTTTAACAATTCGACGATTTAATCAAACCTGTGTCTTTGAATTATCATGGGGAAAAGGACAACAACTGTGTGCGACAGTTCCTTACCCAGAATCGCTAAGTACATTTTACCAAGAATGGCAGCGAATATATTTGAGTTATTATCAATCTGCCTTGCGGGGATGGATTGAAGGGAGTGGAAGTTTAAGCACACCTCCGATTGATTGGCACGCTAAATTAGTACAAGCCGAAGCCAAATTATTATCTGAGTTCCACCATTGGTTACGTCGTGCGGAATTATTTGAAATTCGGGCTGAAATTGCTAAGTCTTATCAGCAAACCCCTCTCCCCAGTGACAACCAACCGCCCCCAATCAATTTATTTTTAACCTGCCATTCTTTAGACTTAGAACGCCTACCCTGGGAAGCCTGGGAAATTGGTGCCGAATGGTCAACATCTGACCGAATTCGCCTAGCCAGAACCCCGGTAACGATTCGGCAAGCTGCTGGTACTAACTCTCAATCTCGGCGGAAAAAGGTAAGAGTATTAGTGATTTTAGGCGATGATACTGGACTCAATTTTCAAGGCGATCGCGCAGCGGTGCAATCTCTATCTCGAATAGCCGATATTGAGTTTATGGGTTGGCAACCGGGACAGGATATTGGGGAGTTAAAGCTGCAAATATCAGCAGCAATTGCTGATAAACAGGGATGGGATGTTTTGTTATTTGCGGGACATAGTAATGAGACACCGTTAACGGGCGGAGAATTAGGAATTGCTCCCAATGCTTCTATTTCAATTCGGGACATCATCCCCCAATTACTCTTGGCAAAAGAGCGAGGATTACAGTTTGCCTTGTTTAATTCCTGTCAGGGATTAAGTCTTGCCCATTCCTTAATTGATTTAGGATTATCCCAAGTCGCTGTGATGCGCGAACCCATCCATAATGATGTGGCGCAGGTATTTTTATTGCGATTTCTGCAAGCATTAGGACAACATCAAAATGTACAGGAGTGTTTAATTGCCGCCTGTCAAGTGCTGAAGTTGGAAAAGAATCTTACCTATCCTTCAGCTTACTTAATTCCTTCTCTATTTTGCCATGCCGAGGCGGAATTATTTCGGATTTTACCTTCTGGTATAAAGCAGCAGCTTAAGCAGCTTTTACCGACATCGAAAGAGGCGATCGCGCTATCTTTGCTGACGGTACTCAGCCTATCACTACCTGTGCAGGATTGGTTATTAGAACGGCGAGTTTGGGTTCAGGGGATATATCGTCAAATTACTGGACAAATTTCAATAACAAAACCGCCTCCGGTGTTGTTAGTGCAAATTGATGAAACCTCGATTCGACAAGCGGCTATTGCTGATCCCAAGCCGATGGATCGTCAGTATTTGGCAAAGTTGGTGGATAAGTTAAGCCAAACCGATGCTAAAGTTGTGGGAATTGATTATTTATTAGATCGTCCTCATGGGGAAGATGACGATAGTTTAGCGCAATCGTTGCAAGCGGCTGTACAACAGAAAACACCGACAACGTTTGTTTTTGCGTCGGTATCTCATGAGACAGAAGGATGGTTAAATGTACTGCCCACAATTGCTAGTCCGAATTGGAGTTTATCGGGTGAAATTCATCTTCTGTTTTGGTATATGAAACTGGTATCACCAGAGGGTTCGGCGTCTGAGAAATTGCCGTTTGCTTATGTATTAGCCTTGGCGCATGAATTGACTCAAGTCACTGAATCCAATTCGCCCTCGGTTATTACTCCTCAACTGACAAGTAAAACGGAGTTGTTATCTCAAATTCGCGAGGATTTCAGAAACACCCAGGGACGAGATTATCGGGGGTTATTTTCGGCGCGATCGCAACGTCAGTCAATTACCGGATTTTCTTACCAATTTGGTCAAATGTGGTTCCATCCCATTATTGACTTTTCCATTCCACCTGCACAGGTTTATCAAACGATTCCGGCGTGGGAACTTCTGGAAGATTCAGCCATGTCCCCGGAATTGATGAATGTGTCTCAGCAGGTGGTGATGATTGCACCAGGGGGATATGGGGAAGCGGGAATCAAGCACGAAGGGGAGGATTTGTTACCGTTACCTGTCGGATTGGGGTATTGGTTTGAAGGGCGCAAGACGGTGACAGGTGGGGAAATTCACGCTTATTTAATTCACCATTATTTAAATCAACGCTTTGTTGTCCCAATTCCGGATTTATGGATGTTGGTGTTAGCGGTAGTATTGGGAAAGGGGATATCATCGGTAACAGGATTGGGTTTGAGGGTAACGCCGAGAAATGTTAAGGGGAAACGCTGGGTAGTTTTCGTGAGTGGATGTGCGATTTATGGCGGGATTAGTTTACAGCTTTATATTACCAGTGCTATGTTGTTACCTTGTTTGATTCCTGGGGCGGCGTTGGGGATTTATCTGCTACCGATAAGCCGTAAATAGTGTAGCTTAATGACAAAGGACGAATGACAAA
This sequence comes from Coleofasciculus sp. E2-BRE-01, assembly GCF_040221695.1. Lineage (NCBI taxonomy): Bacteria > Bacillati > Cyanobacteriota > Cyanophyceae > Coleofasciculales > Coleofasciculaceae > Coleofasciculus > Coleofasciculus sp. E2-BRE-01. The sequence goes on from NZ_JAVKEA010000136.1 coordinate 6,160, forward strand.
TGACAAATGACAAACTAGGTTTATTGTTAATCACGTTAACCAGTTGCCTGGTTGGATATCAGCTAGTTCTACCCAGGATAATGCTGGCTCAAAATCAACCCTTACCCTGGTCAGAGTTATATCAAACTGACTCATCATCCGACAATACCACTGAACCCCCAGCGCGGGGAAGAACGGGAGGAAGTCGAGGTTCCGTTTGTCCAATTTCTCCCGCCTATAATCCCTTAGCGATTCCCTTAGTTTGGAGTAATCGCCCATTATTTATGTGGCGAGTCAAAGAGGGAGAACAGATTGGCAAATTTGAACTGTGGCATCATGTTACTCAGGATGTGGTGTGGAGTAAACCAGTGAGTTCATCTGAGACTACGCTTTTGTATGATGGGGAAGCGCTGCAACCGGGAGAGCGTTATTATTGGGTATTATTTAACCAGGATTCTGTTCCCCTTTACCGACTCGCCTTGCAGATGGTGGATCGACAGACACGCGATCGCATCTCTTCGGATTTAATGATGATAGAGACGCAATTGCAAGCAGAAGGAGCGTCAGCCGAGGCGATCGCGTATGCTAAAGCCGAGTATTTTGCCACTCGTCAGATGTGGGCAGATGTGTTGCAACAGGCGTACAGTATAGAAAATCCGTCAATGGCTTTGACTGACTTTCTTCAGATAACTCGCCAGCAGTTTTGTTCGGGTTAATCTTGTTTTTTCAATATTAATTAAGAGCCGATTAACCACCTGTAGGGGCGACCCGCTTGCACCAGTTAACCATAAGCTGTAATGCATTTAAATTGGGTATTAGTAGCGAGCAAGATGCTCGCACTACAAGGATTGTGCCATTATTGATATTAAGGTTTAAATGCCGAACAGCTTACCAGTCTACTCAATTTTGTCTGGTCGCCCTCTCCCAAAATCTTTGTGTTATAAGTTATTTCCTTTAGAAAATTTTCTCCAATACTGCGTACAACATTCTCTGATTTGTTGAAGCGTTATTGGATTATTGTCTTGGTCAAATATTTTGATGTCTTCGGCTTTAAATTTTAAAAAACCTCCATAACTAGGAGATCCATAACTAGGAGGAGCAATTGAGCAGTATACCTCAACTAAATCTCCTTTGGCTTCTGCCCCCATGATATCGGGTTGAATATTTTCATTTTCCTCTAAATTGCTTAAATCAAATATAGTTTCCCCTGACAAGCCAATAAAAACGAGTTCACTACAGTGTTTAAAATAGCCATTTAAACATTCATGATTAGGATTAATCAATTCAGCAATATATTGAATGTCAACCTAAAACAACACATTGTCTTCTTGTTTTTCTAATTTAACTAATATGCCATCATGAAACATACTGAAAAGACTAGCTTGATCTATTAAATCCATTTTTATTAGTTTGTAGTAGAAAGGAATAGTCCAAGTTTATCATACGTTACTTGGTAGGGGGAATAACTCTGATAGGTGTTCACTGAAGCCAGACTTTGGGAAAGTTGAACACCGTCTTGACTTGAAGCACAAGTCCCAATTTAAATAGAACTAAAGTCCTGTTGCTCTAAGATTTGTGCATAGCATCTTCCCGTCAGATGTATAAACAGGTAGAAACCTTTAAGCGGCTATCGATATGACGAATCCCTTAATTCAACTCAACCGCCGTTCTCTCAAAGGAGTACTCACCCTCCTTTCCCTCACCAGCGCCATTCTCATCTCACCTGTTGCGATCGCGGGGCAGTGGGTGAGAGTCAAAACCGACACAGACAATAACGCCTATCACGTTGATGTCTCCACGATTGAAGGCAGAGGGCGCTTGCGCTACTTCTGGTCAAATGTAGTCTACGGACAACCCAACCCGAATCTCGTACCTGGGCAAGAGGTATACAGCACTACATATTATATAGCGGTGGATTGTCAGAATCAGATTTATCAGTTGCGTTTTGTGCGGTTTCTGGATGCTAACGGACAAACAATTGAAGATTATAACTATGGAGAAGATGGCAGAGGAGGTAGACCTGAACCCGGTTCTGCCGCAGAAGCTTCACTCAAGTTTGTTTGCTCAAGGTAATATCGCGGTTTTCTGGGAGCATCCCATTTTGCAAACAACATTACCTAAAACAATGGTATTTCAATAGTTTCAGCCAGGATTTTTTTAGGCTAAAGCCCTGGCTACAGACTTAACTGGGCAAGGCTACAATAGTACCATAGAATTGGCGCGATTTTTGAGCGCACGTCAGTAGGGCGCACGTCAGTGCGCCCCTACGTTATGGCATAAAAATAAATGAACTAACACGATTTTTTCTTCCTCAATTAACCCAACTCAATGGACTCAGTGATATGATCCAACAATTGCAAACTGATTCAACCTCCGATATCATCTACCCCGACAGCGATGGTCAACCTATGGCAGACAACACCAAACAATTTCGCTGGATTGTGACAGTTAAGGAAAATATAGAAATATTATTTGCGGCTAATGCTGATGTATTCGTAGCTGGCGATTTACTTTGGTATCCTGTTCAGGGAAAACCCAAAGCTTGCCAAGCCCCTGATGTGATGGTTGTCTTCGGTAGACCGAAAGGTGACAGAGGTTCCTATCAGCAATGGCGAGAAGAGAATATTGTTCCCCAGGTTGTCTTTGAGATTCTCTCCCCAGGAAACCGTGCCAAAAAGATGGCAGAAAAACTCTTATTCTATCAACGTTACGGTGTTGAAGAATATTACATTTATGATCCAGATGACATCGAATTAACTGGCTTATTGCGGTCTGGAGAATGGTTAGACCCCATTCAAGATATGAATGGATGGGTAAGTCCACGATTAGGAATACGGTTTGAACTCACCCCTGATACCCTGGTCATTTATCGCCCCGATGGACAACGATTTCTTACTCCAGTTGAACTCGATCATCTCCGAGAACAGGAACGTCAACGGGCAGAAGAAGAACGTCAACGCGCCGAGGAAGCAATGGCTCAATTGGAACAAGAACAACAGCGCTATCAAGCGTTGATGGAGAAACTACGAGCTAGAGGAATTGACCCAGAACAATTGTAAGTGTGGTTCACTCAGACAAATTTAAATTGTGTAAGTAAGTAGTGGCGTGGCACACCTTAATTGGTGGATTAGAATTGTAGGGGCGCATGGCGTGCGCCCAATTTCACGGTCAAATCCCGCATTTCTCACAAACTAATTTGAGAAGATAATTTTAAGGGGAAAAGTAGAACTTTTCATGCGCAGAATAGAAAAATTCCAGATTATCCAACAAGATTAACTTAAAATTGCCAACCCTTACCCGACGTATTTGATA
>NZ_JAVKEA010000137.1:0-11327 GCF_040221695.1 Coleofasciculus sp. E2-BRE-01
ATAAGAATAACGGGCAATGCTGGAGAGCAACCCGCCGCCAGGTGATGTCAAGCTATGGATGCCAGGTACGTACCTCTGGTTAGCTGCTCACATAAAGCTGTCCCTACCTAGAAGGTTCACCCATTGGAAACTGGTAGGGACAGCTCTATTGCAACAATTCATTTTCCCGTGACCAACGACAGAGTACTCCGGTTAAACTGAAGTTACCCCAAGCCAAAAATCTTGCACTGCCTCACCGTAAGGCTTTGAGCGATTTTTTAGCCGCCTTACATGGGTATGATTTTTAAAGGCTTGAGCGCTAAAACCATTACGGTATAAGGCTTTAGCCCGGTTGCAGTACATATCGAAGGGGGGAACTTCAGGTTAAACCTCAAGACATCATCTGGCATAAACTCAATTCACTTTGAGCGGAAAATACCTCAAACCTCTATATGAGTAGTGCTGTTACTCTTAACTCCAGTAGGTAGACTAGCTTAAAATCTGCGAAAGTCTTGCGGTGAGATAATCCGAGAGTAATTTCAAGGGTAAATTTCCCCTTAAGTTGACACCAATGCACGTCGGTGCGCCCCTACATAAGGGGTTTGCGGTTGGATTAAAAATGAGGTCATCCGAGATTTTATATGATGACATTTCAGGATGTTGGTGGGTTACGGCGGATATCTAATTAAATGGTTATCTCCTAAATTTAACACCGCCTAACCCACCCTACAATTAATTTAAATTCAACGTTAATATTTTTAATTATTATGCCTTAGCAAAATCTGGTCAATTTAGCTGTACCATGAATCTCTTTCAGCCTGGATATCACGATTAATTTCTTGAGCTGTTCTAGTATGTTTTATCTGTCAGATTTTTGGTGGGTTACGGCGGATATTGAATTAGATGGTTGTCTCCTCAATTTAACACCGCCTAACCCACCTTACGAATGACAAATGACGAATGACAAATGACGAATGACAAATAACAAATGACGAATGACAAATGACAAATGACGAAGGACAAATCACCCTTGAGTCGCTTGCCATCGCTGTAAGTCTTCAATCAATATCGGATTTACATTAAACCAAGGATTCTGGTTTTCATCGTAATAGCCTAAAATAAATTTATTTTGTAGGAGTTCATCGCTAATCACAAATTCTCCTTTATTTGGCAATGTATGGGTTTTTGTTGTTAATCGTCCAGTTCGGTGAATCGCGGCTAATTCCGGGAACTGGTAATCACTAATTGTATAGGCTTGCCGTTCTTCTTTTACCGCTTGTTCAGCAATAGCTTGATCCACAGAGGTGGCTTTCTTTTTCACCGCGACTTGACAGGCTGTCCGCCCTAAGCGAATTAAATCTCGCATTACGCCTCCGCTTTTTTCACACAGTAGTTCTAAGGCTTCTGGGGTAAACAAATCTTGGGTGTTGTAGTTGGTTAATCGCGCTAATCGCTTTTCAATTACTTGTTTCAGTATCTGTCGCCCCATCTGATCCGGCTGGGTTGTGGGACATAAATTGGCGTCACATTCAAATACGGGAATATTCGCCAAGTCTAAACAGTCTTGAAATCGCTGCATCGGTTGGCGAAAACTGGGAGAATACCGCAGGGAAATGGGAATAGTGTAGATGATATGACAATCCAGTTCTGTCAGCAGGGGACTGGCAAACATTTCTAAGGCGGTCATCTGATCATGACGATCTAATCCATCGACAATAACTAATAGTTTTTGCTTTCTATCCTTTTCTGCGGCTTGAATGATTGCATTAACTTTAGCGATAATTTCACTTAACAGTGGGCGAATATTCAAGCTTCTCGTCATTTCTCGCGTTAGCCCTAATTTTAGGGTCATGCCCATTTTGGTTAGCAGATCGGGTAGGGCTAATCCTTCAGTGGAGTTGGTTTTATCTTGATAAATAACGGTTTTGAGACTATCTTCTAAATCCTTGAGTAAACGGTCATCTTTGCGTGACCACCACCCTGGTTTAATGGCTTGACGACAAATTTCTTGACCAATTAAGACGACAACTTCGGCATAACCGATATTGTAACGGTCAAGGGCGGTGGCGGTGTCAATCCAGATTACGGTATAGTTATCAGCTAAACACTGTTCAACACGGTGTAATTCTGTGGTTTTACCACTACCTGTGTGACCCGATAGTAAAAATTTGGCGGGGTCATCTTCCATTTCTAAGGCGTTGACTAAATGCTCAACGGGACTATCCGATCGCGAAACGTAAAAATCCCGAATATCTTCAGGCTTTTCCAGCGGTTCTTCGGGTTTAAACAGTTGATAAACGGGTTTCCAAAATTTTGAGTTAGTCATTATTTGTCATTCGTCATTTGTCATTTGTCATTCGTAAATTCTCTACCCTATCTCCCAGACGTTCCACGGTCACGTCTCTACAATCCCCCATTACCCGATATCATTGTCTTTGATACAATTTTATGTCGCCCCTGTTAAACCCCTCCATACCTATGCCCGTTACGGTTGTCACCCTGAAGCAAATCGAAACCCAACTCGATTTAATTATCACCCGCCCACCTTCAGGATTGTTCCTGAAAGGGACTCTCCAGGTTCCCGGTGATAAATCCATCTCCCACCGTGCTTTAATGTTGGGTGCGATCGCGCAAGGGGAAACCCGCATCCAGGGACTCCTATTGGGGGATGATCCGCGCAGTACCGCCCGTTGTTTCCAAGGGATGGGGGCGACTATTTCTCAACTGAACGCCGACGAGGTTATCGTTAGGGGCGTGGGTGTGGGAGAATTGCAAGAACCTCTGGATATCTTAAATGCAGGCAACTCTGGGACGACTCTGCGGCTGATGCTGGGACTTTTAGCCTCTCACCCCGGACGCTTTTTTACGGTAACGGGAGATAAATCCTTGCGATCGCGCCCGATGTCTCGTGTGGTTCATCCGCTGCAACAAATGGGGGCGCAAATCTGGGGGCGGGGGAATGGTTCATTAGCGCCTCTGGCGATTCAGGGACAACAGCTTAAGCCGATTCATTACCATTCCCCGATCGCGTCTGCCCAAGTTAAATCCTGTATCCTGTTAGCGGGGTTAATGGCAGACGGGGAAACAACAGTAACAGAACCTGCGTTGTCTCGTGACCACAGCGAACGAATGCTTAAGGCGTTTGGTGCTAAAATCACCGTTGACCCAGACACCCACAGTGCTACAGTCACGGGTCCAGCGCAACTCCAAGGACAAACGGTGATTGTTCCCGGTGATATTAGTTCCGCCGCTTTTTGGTTAGTCGCTGGGGCGATTGTCCCGGATTCTGACTTATTAATTGAAAATATCGGGGTTAATCCCACCCGCACAGGTATTTTAGACGCATTGGCGATGATGAATGCGGATATTCAGTTGGAGAATCAACGGATAGTGGCGGGAGAACCCGTGGCTGATATCCGAGTTCGCTATAGTCGTCTGAAGGCTTGTGAAATCGCTGGGGATTTAATTCCCCGTATGATTGATGAGATTCCCATTTTGGCAGTTGCGGCGGTTTTCGCCCAAGGAACCACAGTGATTCGCGACGCCGCAGAACTTCGGGTCAAAGAAAGCGATCGCCTCGCAGTTATGGCGTCTCAGTTAAACCGGATGGGCGCACAAATAACAGAACTCCCCGATGGATTAGAAATCACTGGGAACACGCCGCTAACGGGTACAGAGGTTGACAGTCATACCGATCACCGGATTACAATGAGTCTTGCGATCGCGGCTCTCAATGCTCAAGGAATCACCACCATCCACGGCGCTGAAGCTGCAACCATTTCCTATCCGGACTTTACCACCACCTTACAACGTCTCTGCAATCAAGACTCTCCGACGTGATTGAGAAAATTTTGAGTGTGTAGGGGCGGGTTTAGGGACTTTCTTGTCGCGATTGATAATAACGTTTGTACAAAACCCGCCCTGACCAATGTGCAGGGACTGATACCAAGTTGCATTCTAAAGATATAACTTGCTCTCCCCCTGCTTCCCCCGCTCCCCCTGCTTCCCCTGCTCTTCCTATCTACTACGTTTGAGCGCAACTCAGTATGACTTTTCACGGGGCGTCTGGAAACCTGCGAAAATTGGGGCGGGTTTAGTCACTTATGGATGCAATCGAAAAGGTAATAGTGAAACCCGCCCCTACACATTGAATCCACCCCCATCACCCCCTCACCCAGCTTCCTCCGCTTCCCAAACACCCCTGCTAACAGTCGTCTAGCGGGGTAGTATGTCAAAATGTCGATGTAACAGACAATCAGGTTATCTCCTGATTGGGAAACAGGGTGTACTAGAATATCGTATTCACCCTAAGTCAGGTTGGAGGGCAAGATCACCAATTTTTTGGCGGAGGCGCTATATTGTTAACTCTTGCATTCTACGCCACTATCCGTATGAACTATACTTTGGCACAATTGGTCAAATAACTCCCCTAGAATAGTTTTTTTACTAAAAACGTTGGACTTATGCGCCCAAATAACCAGACATTGCGTTTACAACTGAATCACTACCGCTCCTATATTGCCATTTCCTGCGAGGATATGGAAGTTGGGTTTTGTACGCCAGAATTTGCGGCGAAGATGGTGGAAATCTTTAATGAGTACGAACGACTCCACGAAGAAAATGAAATGTTAAACAAAGCCTTAAAATTAGCCTGTATCGATTTGCTTAAACAAGCTGGGATTAGCATGAATCATCTCGACAGGCGCATCCAGGACTATCTGGACAAAGCCAAACGTCCAGAACATGGCACTCGGGCGATCGCGTTCTTACTCAGAGAACGGCAGCAAGCTCTCGATATCAGTAATCGAGAATTTGTTCGGTTTTGTGCCTCTTACAAATTAGCACCGCAACAACTTAAAGATATTTTCCAAGGTAAAGATATTCCGGATAGCCAGCTTAAGTCATTATCCCGAATCTTGGGAAAATCCGTGGAAGAGTTAATCGAAGTACGGGATGGATTCAGTGATAGCGAACTGAATCGATTGGCACGCATCTTGGGAACATCCAATGAAGATTTGGCTCAGGTATTTAGCAGTTAAAAATTGTTCATGGGTTCCTCAAAATTATATCCTTGAGCGAAGCCAAGGATCGGGCAGGGCGGGTTCTGCACCAACATTACCATCAATAGTGACCAGAAAATCCCTAAACCCGCCCCGACAAATCAGGTTCCCCGACGGTGGTGAAGGGTCAAAAAAGAGATGCCATGGCATCTCTTTTTAAACTGACTTAACGCATGATCCCGGGAAGTACAACACCCACTTGATTGTTAAAAATTTCCATGTCCCGTTGATCATTTTCATCAAAACTGGCTTTAAAATACTCAGGAACGTGGGGCCACTGGGATGGATCATATTCCGTCGTATCATCAGTGTGACGTTTATTCACGAGTTGGGTAACAGCGAGTAACTCACCATCACAACTTAAAACCGGCATACATAACAGACTGCATGTCCGATAATGAGTTTTGGCGTCTGTTCTGCGGGCGATATCCGAATCGGGATGTTCGTAGAGGTCAAAGGGAATGTTTAACGGTTGACCAGTTTGGGCAACTTTTCCAGCAAATCCCTCTCCTAAAGGTACTCGTGTTTCCATTAAAGAACCATCGGCTTGGGGAATTTTTGTCCATAATTCCTGAGTTGAGTAATCAATTAACCAAAGGGTGGTGCGATCCGCATGGGTGAGTTGTTTGGCGGCTTGCATCACCGTTTGGATGACTTCTTCAGCATTTCCGCCGCTACTGCTACTGACTAAACTAATCGCTTGATAGAGGGGATCGATCGCCTTGCGTTGTTCCTGAAGATTGCGGATTTCCCGGTGAAATGCTTGGAAGCCTTGCAGAATCGGCAATGTGGATGCCATGCGTTCATGCAATTTCTGGGCATCGGCTTGGCTAAAGCCATTGATTTCAATTGTTTCGGATAACGTTCCCCCCGATTCATAGGTAAAGAGGAATTTGTTAAATGACCGAATAATCGCAATCACTTTCCCTTTCGAGTCCACAACCGGGAATAACAACATGTTTTCCACAGTGTTGATCGCGTCGGGTTCTAACCCCATATGGACTAACAGATCATTCAGTTTACTGGGGTTTTTGCTGGCTTTGACTGAACGCGATTCGACCATTTTACTGGCGATTCCTAGAGTGGCAGATACCCGAATCTCTTGAGCATTTAGGGTTCTGGAGTTCCAGACTAATGACCAAAAGATGCTTTGTTCGGCATCCAGGAGGAAAATTGTGGTCTGTTCTGCGCCCAAGAGTTTGTTAATCGAGTTGGTGACAAAGCTTAACGTATAATACAGGGCATTGTAGAGGGCTTCATCACTCTGATCGGCAACGGAATTACTGAGAATTGCTAGGGTATTATAAACAGATTCTTTTGGCTCAATTTGAGCAAGCTGTTTTAGGGTCTCATGGGTCTTGACGAATTGCAGGATAACACCCACTCGTTCGTTAAAGACTTGCATAGACTGGCGGTCATTTTTATCAAAACTCGCTTTAAAGTAGCTGGGAACATGGGGCCACTCGTCTCGGTTATACTCTGGATGATCGCCAGGTTTGCGCTTGTTGATTAGTTGGGTGACGCCTAATAATTCCCCATCGGGACTGACGACGGGCATACAGAGGAGGCTACAGGTGCGGTAGCGGGTTTGTTCATCGGTTTTCTTAGCATTTTCCGCACTAGGATGGTCATAGAGATCGAAGGGGATAATCATCGGTTGACGGGTTTGCGCCACTTGACCCGCAAAGCCAACCCCAACATCACAGCGAACCTCTCCTTTCCCTGGAAGTTCCGTCCACAAGTCACCGCGATCGCGATCCACTAACCATAAGGTACTGCGATCGGCGTTCAGCAGCTTCTTGGCGGTATTCATCACCCGTTGCAAAATCGCCTTAGTATCTAAATTAATCTGATCGAGCGATCGCGTGGCTTCGGCTAAGGCGGCTGTCGCCCGCAGCTTCTTCATTACCTTGTAACAGGATTGGCAACTTTCCAGAATTCGCCGCACCGGAACTACGCATTTTGCCAATCGTTCTAAGTCTAGGGTGGTGAATCCTTTGGGTCGTTTGTCGGATTGCTCATCAGTGGGTAACTTATTCAGTAACTGAATTACCGCAATCACCTCTTTGTTTTCACTTAAGATGGGAAATGCCAAGATATTCTCGGTGCGGTAATTATATTTTTTGTCAAATTCCTTAACCAGCGCGGCGCGGGGATCTTCATAAACGTTGTCGGGAATATGGATGACTTTTTTATCTTGAGCCACATGACCCGCTATCCCTTCCCCGACTCGCACCTGAATATCCAGGAATTCACCTTCTTCATTCTCCGCCACTAATGACCAGAGTTCTGTCTTCTCGTCATTGAGTAAGAAAATGGTGGCGCGATCCGCACCCAGTAATTCGCCGACTTTCGAGGTAACATCGCGCAGCACCTCATAAAGGGCTTGCGCCGAACCTTCATCCTCAGATTCTGTATCGGCTTTGGATAAGATTTCCACCTGGGAAACCAGGAGTTTGCGTTCTAATTCGGCTAAGGCTTTGAGAAATTCCGAGTCGCCTGGTTCTAAATCAGCCTGGATGGTTTTTAAAGCCTTATTGACCCACTCTTGGTTAAATACCGATTCATAGATGCGATTGTGAATCCTAACTTTTCCTTGATGCTTGAGGATTAACCCCATCATCCGCAGTTCCTTCTGTTCGGAACTGTCATTGGCGATCGCTTCTCCCTGTTGGAGGATTCGCTGATACACCTGCAACAGCTTCAGACTCCGGTGTTTGCGTCTGAGTAAGCGATCGCGGATCGTCTGCAAATGCATCAGTTCCGGTTGTTCTTCCCAATTCTCAATCCAGTGCGATCGCACTAAGTTTTCCACCCATTCTGCTTCGGTTCCTTTCGAGGGTGCATCCGGTGCTTGGGCGATTAAGCGACAAAGCTGCTGGGTGAGAAATGGTTGTCCCCCTGTCCATTTCAACACCTCAACCAGCAATCGTTTATAGTTTTGTGATTTAGCTTTTAATCCTCTGGCAATTTGTAATCCGCTACTCGCGCTTTCTGGATAATGGGACTGTTCAGATAAATTTGAAATCATAGTGCAACCTGGTGTAAACGCCTTGGCAGCTTGCCTTCTCTTGCTAGTCGGGTGGTGATTAGGGTTCAGGAGCTGTGATCAATCTCTATGGACTATCTCAGATGCTACCTTACCGATGGCTCAAATTAGACTCTACCGATCTCAAGATCCTGATCTAAATAATATTGACAATAATACTAAATTATGGTTGCTTCTGAATAGACTTTACTCTATTGGTGGGAATTGGGGGAGCTGGGGGAGTTCGTTCAAAACTTGGTCAGGGCGGGTTTGTGTACAAACGTTATCATCAACAGCGAACAGAAAATCCCTAAACCCGCCTCTACACAGTCAAAATTTACCCCGCCACCCAATCAGTCACAGGACCTTTGGGTACAATGCGAGTGGGATTAATGTGGGGATGACTCTTGTAATAATGTTGCTTGATCTGGTCAAGGTTGCAGGTATCGCTAACGCCCGGTTGCTGATAGAGATCTTTAAGATAATTTCCCAGATGGGGATAATCACTAATTCTACGTAAGTTGCACTTAAAATGCACGTAGTAAACGGGGTCAAAGCGAAACAGGGTAGTGAACATACACCAATCCGCTTCCGTGATCCGATCGCCACACAGATAAGCTTGCTGGGATAGAACCCCTTCCCAGTAGTCTAGTGCTTCAAAAAGTTCGGTTACCGCCTCGTCATAAGCCGTTTGAGTCGTGGCGAACCCAGCGCGGTAGACGCCATTGTTGATGGGTTGGTAAATTCTGTCAATCGCGCGATCGATCTCGTCTTGCAGATGATCGGGATAGAAGCTAACTTGAGATTTCGCGATCGCCTCAAACTCGGTATCGAACATACGGATAATTTCACGGGATTCATTATTCGCGATCGTATTCTTTTGTTTATCCCAAAGCACAGGGACTGTCACTCGTCCGGTACAGTTCGGGTCAGCTTTTAGATAAACCTCTCGCAGATAACGAGCGCCATGAACCGTATCCGGGATACAACCGGGAGCATCAGAAAATTCCCATCCATCTTCATCCATAAACGGGTCAACAATGGACAGGCTAATCGCCTCCTCCAACCCCTTCAATTTCCGCATAATCAGCGTGCGATGCGCCCAAGGACAAGCCAGAGAGACATAGAGATGGTAGCGTCCAGACTCAGCCTTAAACCCCGTAGAACCATCCGCACTCACCCAGTTACGGAACTTAGTCGGGTTTCGCTTAAATCGCCCCTCAGGGTCTTGCTGGTAAGGTTCCTTCGTCCATTGTCCATTCACCAGCATTCCGGTTGCCATATTTTCTTCCTATCCCAATATATTTGTTGGTTAATTATCCCAATTTTCGGTTTGTCAATTCTCTATTTCGTCATTTTCTTTATATTCTTAAAAAAACTTAATATTTATTAATCCATGGGGACACCAAATTGTCCTTTGAGCCAGGGGCGGGTTTTGGTGATAAGTTATTAGTAACCAACTTACCTGAGTGGCTAAACCCGTCCCTACTATATATTGACATTTATCCTCCTTCGCCCTTGGTGATGCTCAAGAAAATCGGCAAATGACCAAAGACGAAGGAGCAATTTAGCGTTACTCTTCCGTACTGAGGATCTGCGGCACTTTAAAAAAGTCCCCATCTTGGTCAGGAGATTCTGCCAATAAAGCATCCCGATCCGGATACCGTTGGAGTTGGTCAGATCGAGTCACATTACTAACATCAATAGCTCTAGTCGTTGGCGGAACATTTTCCGTATCCAATTCACTAAGCTGTTGAAAGTATTCCAAAATGCTATTAAGCTGCGGCAAAAATTGCTCCTCTTCTTCAGGAGTCAACTCCAAACGAGCCAGATTAGCGACTTTGCGAACTTGTTCTAGGTCAATCATGGTTGTTGATTGTTATTTTTTGATTATTCCCTAGTCAATGACAAAGGACGAATGACATAAGACGAACACTAAAAATAGATATCAATAGCTGAACGTCCACTGGTTTTCAGCCAGTTTTGCGCTTCCAAGTAGTTATTAGGAGCCAGACGAATCGCTCGTTTCCAATAGTCGGCGGCTTGATCAAACAACTTTTCTGCAGCTTCATCATTTCCCGCTTCCTTCTCCTTCTCACCTTGGAAATGGTAAATGACAGCAACATTATTCAGCGCTTGGGGGAGACGGGGATTAGAGTCGAGGGCTTTCTGGTAGTACTCTAATGCTGTCTCATGCTCACCGTTGCTGGTGTAAATCAACCCCATATTGTACAGAATCAGGCTGCGGTCATAGGAATCTTCTTCTAACTCCAACGCTTGCTTGTAATTATCCAACGCTTCAGCATATTCGCCATCTCCCTGAGCCGACATCCCATCTCGGTAATAGACGAACGCTTCTTTCGCTCTCTTGTTAGTTGGCAAAACCTTAAGAATGAGATCTGCCATTACCGTGAAGGTTTTGTCAACAAAGTTATCGTTACGCTGTGTTCGTGGCATAGTTGCTTCCCAATTATCCCGGTTGTCAATTATCGTAGCGTGTCTGGGATGCACTCGATCAGAGATTGTTTGTTGTCACTCTGATGTGACTCAACCCACCCCCATCTCCCTCATCTCCCCCTGCTCCCCCTGCTCCCTCTGCTCCCCCTGCTCCCCCTGCTCCCCCTGCTCCCCCTGCTCCCCCTGCTCCCCCTGCTCCCCCTGCTCCCCCTGCTTCCCCCATCTCCCTTATCAATGAATCGTCCCATCGGGCAAAATTGTCCCTTGGAGATTAGCACCCTCTAGGGTAAAATTATCTAAAACTGCCCCTGTCAGGTTAGCTTTGTTCAGATGAGCGCCTGCCAATCTAGCGCCTTGGAGATTAGCGCCTTGGAGATTTGCGCCTGTAATATTCGCCCATCTCAAATCTGTTCCCTCTAAATCGGCAGCGCCCAGATTTGCCCCAAACAGATAAGCACCACCCAAATGAGCCTGACTCAGATTAGCCTTTTCCAAATCAGCTTGGTAGAGGTAAGCACCAATCAATTCGGCTTCATGGAGATTAGCATCGGTAAGGTTAGCCCGGTTAAGATGGGCATGAATCAGGCTGGCGTCACTGAGATTGCTGCGTCTCAAATTAGCTTCATTGAGCATTGCGCCTTTTAAGTTTGCCTCTCTAAAGTCTTGGACTTTGGACAAAATTATTAGATTTGCGTACATTTTACGCAAATAAAAAAGAGACAATAGCTCCTCTATCTCAGCTTGTTGAAAAGCTCAGAAATACCGACGGAGTGGAGGTTGCAGAGTGCAGTCTATTAAGATTT
>NZ_JAVKEA010000138.1:0-49429 GCF_040221695.1 Coleofasciculus sp. E2-BRE-01
CCCACACCCACAAAACCACCACAAACCCAAACAAAACAAACTAATAATACTCAATATTCAAATTATTACCAATACCCATAAATACACCAAACTACACCACCACAATCAAAAAAACCACAACAACAAAACCCACAAAAAAAATAACCCAACAACATTACCAAACACCCTGTATCTTTTGGTGGTTTTTGTGGTTTTTTTTGACACCTTTGGGAATTGCGGTGCCCCTACAGGTAGCGCCTGTGCCGTCAATTTGCTTAAGTCCTATTCCTTTGTCCTTTGTCGCAGAATGCTGGTAAGCTGTTCGGCATTTAAACCTTAATATCAACAATGGCGAAATCCTTGTAGTGCGAGCATCTTGCTCGCTACCCATTCCCAATCTTGCTCGCTACCCATTCCCAATCTTGCTCGCTACCCATTCCCAATTTAAATGCATGACAGCTTAATCCGTTGGGGCGGGTTTAGTGACATCAGGGTGAAAACTAAATGTTAATGGTAAAACCCGCCCCTACATTTTCTCCATCTCCCAGACGCGCCATGTTCAGTCTCTACAACCCCTGTTCCTCAACCCAACCTACACCAATGGGGGAAATCTAAAAAAAATCAATAGAAATGCAGACTCCGCAAAAAAATGCTAATTTAGATACAGAAATGCCATTCAAGGTGAAACGTTAGATTTAACCGATAAGCATTTTGAGTACAAATCTGTACTCAGTAAAAGCTCCGAATAAAATTAGCTCAATTCCGCACTACAATAGGCTTTGAGCGTGAGTACAGAAATACTCGAACCCCACCCCTTAAATACTTGCACCCCATCCCGAAAATACTAGAACCCCTACCCCCAAAGAAATTTGAAACGCCTCTGTAATCAGACTTTAGGGGGATGAGTACATAACTAATTAATCTAATAAGTCTTAACCCCAGGCGAACAGAACCTCCTGTTTAGACCGAGCTGCTATAAAAACAACTATCGCCGGAATTCAAGTATGAAGGATGCTCAATCAACTCCTTCATACTTAACTGTTTAAGTATTGGCGTTGGGTGTTAAGGGTGCATTTATCTTTTAATTCAGACAATGCCGAAAGCCCATGACTCAAACAGTTACTAGATTGGCTACGCCGAGACGATTAGGCGATTCGGGGACACCGGAGGAGGAAGGATGTCATGAACACCAACAGTCTGAAGATGAAATCAGAATACGACTTGAAACGACATCAGGAACGACAAACGGGCAAAGAGCCTAAAGAAATCCTGAACGCGACTCGAACTGAAAATACATCCTCTGTCGCCAATCGGACTAAAATCCGCGTCGCTGTCGCCAGTAAAGGGGGTGGCTTGGTTAATCAACATTTTGGTCATGCCAAAGAATTCGAGATTTACGAAGTTGATCACGATGAAGCCCATTGTATTGATCGGCGTTCCGTAACTCCCTATTGCCAAGGCGGGTATGGCGAAGCCGATGTACTAGAAAACATTATGCAAACGCTTTCGGATTGCCAAGCTGTTCTCGTGTCTAAGATTGGTGCTTGTCCCAAGGAACAATTGCAAGCGCAGGGAATTGAGTGCGTTGAAGCCTACGACGTGATTGAAAACGTAGTGCTGGACTTTTATGAGCAATATCAGGGTTTTACCGATAAGGTTTGACAAAAACCAATCCTTTAACTAAACCCGCCCTGATTCAAACATGGAGTATTTTGTATCTTTGGTTACGATTTTACAGGAATTTTAGCATCGAGTTCAATTCCGAGACTGATGTTCTATAGGTAGATTTATGAGTGTAATTTATCTGGATAACAATGCCACCACCCGTGTAGACGAGGCTGTGCTGGAGGAGATGCTGCCTTATCTGACTGAATATTATGGAAATCCCTCCAGTATGCACACGTTTGGTGGACAATTAGCCCGCAATATAGAGCAAGCACGAGAAAAAGTTGCGGCATTATTGGGCGCTCAACCGACAGAAATTATTTTTACCAGTTGCGGTACAGAAGGGGACAATGCCGCGATTCGTGCGGCGTTGAGGACTCAACCAGACAAGAAGAACATTGTTACCACGGCGGTGGAACATCCAGCGGTTTACACGCTTTGCAAACGACTGGAAAAAGAAGGCTACCGGGTGACTTATCTTCCCGTTAATGGCAAAGGGTTGATTGATCTCAAGGAATTGAAAGCCTCTCTCACCGACGATACGGCGCTGGTTTCAGTGATGTGCGCCAATAATGAAACGGGGACGATTTTTCCGATTGAACGGATTGGGCAGATTGTTAAAGAACGGGGCATTTTGTTCCACGTTGATGCGGTGCAGGCGGTGGGGAAAGTTCCCCTAAATATGAGCGAGAGTACGGTTGATTTCTTGGTTCTTTCCGGTCATAAACTTCATGCACCGAAAGGGATTGGCGTACTCTATGTTCGCAAAGGTGTGCGTTTCCGTCCCCTATTAATCGGGGGTCATCAAGAACGAGGGCGTCGGGGGGGTACGTCAAATGTTCCCGCCATTATTGGCTTAGGGAAAGCCGCAGAATTGGCAATCCAGCACGTCACGGAAGAAGTTACCCAGGTGAAGGAATTACGCGATCGCTTGGAACAAGGATTACTGAGTCAGATTCCCGATTGTCAGCTTAATGGTCATCCGTCGATGCGGCTACCGAATACGACGAATATTGGCTTTAAGTATATCGAAGGTGAAGCCATTTTACTGTCCCTGGATCGCTTTGGGATCTGCGCCTCGTCGGGTTCGGCTTGCACGTCTGGCTCATTAGAACCCTCTCATGTGCTGCGGGCGATGGGATTACCTTACACGCTTCTCCATGGTTCGATTCGGTTTAGTTTGTCTCGATATACCACTTCGGCTGAAATTGATCGGGTGTTGGAAGTAATGCCAGCAATTGTAGAACGCTTACGCATGATTTCCCCCTTCAAGAATGAAGCCGACGAAGAACACGGTTGGCTGCAAACAGCCAGGGAACAACAGGGGAGAGGGGTTATGGAGACAGTTAAATGAGCAGGGTTTGTAGAGACGTGCCATGGCACGTCTGGAAGCTGGGGGAGATTTTGTAGTTTGAAATGGTGCGTTAGCGAAGCGTAACGCACCCTACACCCGCCCCGACTTTACGTAATGACGAATGACGAATGACGAATGACGAATAACGGGAGGACGAGCTATGTGGGACTACACTGACAAAGTAATGGATTTGTTTCATAATCCGCACAATATGGGCGCGATCGCGACTCAAGATTGTGCGACGGCGGAAACGATCGCAGTTGGCGAAATTGGCAGTATCGTTTGTGGCGATGCGTTGCGGTTGTATCTGAGGATTGATAGCACAACTGATACCATTCTGGATGCCCGTTTTCAAACCTTTGGCTGTGCGAGTGCGATCGCGTCTTCCTCGGCATTAACAGATCTGATTAAGGGGATGACGGTTGATGATGCGTTGCGACTGACGAATCGTGAGATTGCTAGCTATTTGGGTGGCTTACCTCAAGAGAAGATGCACTGTTCGGTTATGGGTCAAGAAGCCCTGGAAGCGGCAATCTCTGATTATAAAGGGATTCCGGTTAGACCGGAGGAAGAGGACGAAAGTCCCTTGGTGTGTAGTTGTTTTGGGGTGAGTTCCGCTAAGATTAAACGACTGATTCGGGAAAATCACCTCACTAACGCCGAAGAAGTCACCAACTACATTAAAGCTGGTGGGGGGTGTGGATCATGTTTGGCAGAGATCGATGATCTGGTGATCGATGTTACTCAAGAACAGGAGACATTAAATACCGCCGCGTCGTTGTCCGCACCGATTCCTCAACCCGCCGTCGCTACAACGACTCCTTCGACTTTCCCGATCAAAGAGGAGAAATCGCCACCTCCTGCTACCCTGACGAACTTACAAAAAATTACCTTGATTCAGCAAGTCCTGGAAACGGAAATCCGTCCCACATTAGCCTATGATGGCGGCGATGTGGAGTTGCATGACGTAGAGGGCGATCGCGTCAAGGTGATTCTCAAAGGATCGTGTGATGGCTGTCCCAGCGTGATGATTACCCTGAAGATGGCGATCGAAAAGCGGCTGCAAGAACGAGTGTCTCCTAATCTTATGGTTGAAGCCGTGGTTTAAGTTTAATGTGCAAATTTTGACTTCAGTTTCTGATTGAACAAGTTTTAACGTAACTCCGTTGTATAGGTAACCCTTGGTGAATCGCCAAGGGTATTTTTTTAACCGATAACAGGTTGGATTGATTCTACACGTAAGTAACCTTTACCTTGATAAACCTGAATTAAAAACAGTGTTAATTGTCACTATTTAATAATAACTAAAGATTTAAGTAAATTGTAAATAAGTCATTGATCTATCGTTGACATAGAAAGACCAAATCTTTGTTACAAACCGAAAAATAGTGAATCAAAACTAAATCAATAAAACTCTGGTTATGTAGCGAAATACACTTTTAGTTTTAGATTTAATTTCTATTATTAAATCATCAGGAAAATAAAAAACGTTACCAGGATAAACGCTCAATTGTTTCTTGATAGACTTGAAGCTTTCGGATAGTTGAATATACAAATATTCTCCGAATCAACTTCAATTAACTGTTAATGATGTAACCTCAAAAAATTGATCCTAATGGAGGTCTGAAATGAGGAAGATTGCTATTTACGGTAAAGGTGGAATCGGTAAATCCACAACCACACAAAATACAGTGGCTGGACTTGTCGAACTCGGTCGCAAAGTCATGATCGTTGGTTGTGACCCCAAAGCAGATTCAACTCGCTTATTACTCGGTGGTTTGCACCAAAAGAGTGTGTTAGACACCTTGCGTGAAGAAGGCGACGACGTCGATCTCGAAGAAATTCGTAAAGAAGGCTATGGCAAAACCCTCTGCGTAGAATCCGGTGGTCCAGAACCCGGCGTAGGCTGTGCAGGTCGAGGCATTATCACCTCAATTAGTATGCTCGAACAACTCGGCGCCTATGACGAGAGTGAAGGTCTTGATTATGCTTTCTACGACGTACTAGGTGACGTGGTTTGCGGCGGTTTCGCCATGCCAATTCGGGAAGGTAAAGCCCAAGAAATTTACATCGTTACCTCTGGCGAAATGATGGCAATGTATGCCGCTAATAACATCTGCCGAGGCATTCAAAAATACGCTGAATCAGGTGGTGTTCGTCTAGGCGGTTTAATTTGCAACAGCCGTAAGGTTGATCTGGAAGCTGAACTTATCGAAGCATTGGCTGAAGCCCTCGGCACTCAGATGATTTATTTCTTGCCCCGCGACAATATGGTTCAACGGGCGGAACTGAACCGCAAGACGGTGATTGAATATGACTCCGATTGTGAGCAAGCCGGTCATTATCGCAGCTTAGCTAAAGCGATTGATGAGAACACCAATCATGTCGTTCCCACACCGATGAAGAATGACGAGTTGGAACAACTACTTGTTAAGTTCGGTTTGTACGGCTAAAGATGCAGTGTGTTGCAGGTGGAAGGTTACAAACATTCTCACATCTTCCACCGCTGAAATACAAGCACAATTGTTTGGAGGCAACATCCCATGACTATCATGGTGAGAGCGATTATTCGACCGGAAAAGAGCGACGACGTTATGAAAGCGCTCTTGGACGCTGGTTATCCAGCCGTTACCAAAGTTGATGTCTTTGGTCGAGGCAAACAACGGGGATTGAAAATTGGTAATGTGCTTTATGATGAACTCCCCAAAGCGTTGTTAATGGTAGTGGTTCCCGATACCGAAAAAGAGTTTGTGATTCGGGCAATCCTGGGCAGCGCTCGCACGGGAACAGAAGGAGCAGCGGGTGATGGCAAGATATTTGTCAGTCCTGTAGAAGAAGTCTACACCATCAGCTCCGGAAAAACCGATTCGAGTAAAAAAGAACCGGCGCTGGCTACGCGCTAAAAATGAGACCCATTTTGTATCCATTGTTCTTGTAGAAATCGTTAATAACGGTTTCTACAAGAGAACTCCCCGGTTTATGTTAGGAGGCACGAGAGTAAATCTCAGTGTTGAAGGTTATGAAAGAAGTTCTGGCTGTCATCAGGATGAACAAAATTAACCAGACGAAAGCCGCCTTAAGCAAAGCTGGTTTTCCGTCCGTGACAGCGGTGAAAGTAGTCGGTCGAGGCAGGCAAGCCGTGGACTTTCAGTTGGCGAAAGCAATTAATGAAAATCCCCAAGATAGCAGTGATTTGCTGCCCCTCCTGGCTCAAGGACACCGTTTAATTCCTAAACGGATGCTCAGTTTGGTGGTTCCCGATGACAACGTTCCGCAAGTGGTTGATGCCCTGATTCAAGCCAATCAGACCAGCAACCCTGGAGATGGAAAAATCTTTGTTCTGCCCGTTGAGGATAGTGTCCGCGTTAGCAGCGGCGAAACTGGAGCCGTCGCGGTTGATGAAATGATGGGTTAAGGTTTTCCAGCGAAATGTAGGGGCGGGTTTTACTTGGTACACATCGATAACTTGACTAAATCCGCCCTTCTAGGAAAGTAATTAAGACAGGAGAAAACGATTATGACTCCCCATGATTCAGATACCTTAAAATTAGAAAAGGCGACGTATGAAGTAGACCCGAAAGACGTTACCAAAGAGATGGTATCGCCCTACCCAGCCAAAGTTGCCAGAAAACGGGCAAAGCATATCGTGATGCGGGACCCGTCCATCGAAGGACAGGAAATTCAGGCGAATGTGCGGACGGTTCCTGGGATTCTCAACACCAGACACTGTGCCTTTGCTGGCTGTAAAGGGGTGGTTGTTGGTCCGTTTGGTGATGTGCTGCACATTGTTCACGGACCAGTGGGCTGTTCTTACTACACCTGGATGACGCGACGCAATCAGTATCGTAGCCGTGAAGATGGCAAGAATTACATGAGCTACTGTGTCACCACTGACATGCAGGACTCTGATATTGTCTTCGGCGGTGTGAAAAAGCTGCGTCAAGCCGTTCAGGAAGGCTATGACATCTTCAAGCCCAATGCGATTACCATCACAGCCACCTGTCCAGTGGGGTTAATTGGTGACGATATCCAAACCGTTGCCAAAGAGATGACTGAAGAACTCGGCATTTCGGTTGTTGCATTTAACTGCGAAGGCTATAAAGGCGTTTCCCAGTCTGCGGGTCACCACATCGCCAACAATGGTTTCTTTAAAAATTGGGTGGGTGAAGGCGAAGCAACAGACGAAGAAATTGAAGGCTTCACCGTCAACCTTTTGGGTGAGTACAACATCGGCGGCGATTCCTATGAAATTGAGCGGGTGCTTGAGAAGTGTGGGATTAATGTGATTGCCACATTCAGTGGTGATGGCACTTACGATGCAGCGACGAAAGCCCATTTAGCTAAGTTGAACTTGGTCATGTGTCACCGCTCAATTAACTACATGGCGGAGATGATGGAGACCAAGTTTGGGGTTCCCTGGACAAAGGTCAGCTTCATCGGCGTTCAAGCGTTTGCCAAGTCCTTGCGTAAGGTTGCCCGATTCTTTAATGATGAGGCACTTACCCAGCGCATTGAAGAGGTGATTGCTGAAGAAGTGGCTGCCGCAGAAGCTGAAATTGCCCCGATTCGGGAACGGTTGCAAGGCAAGAGTGCGATTCTGTTTGTGGGCGGTTCTCGCGCTCACCACTACCAAGACTTGTTTGCAGACTTAGGCATCAAAACCATTGCCGCCGGCTATGAGTTCGCCCACCGGGATGATTACGAAGGTCGTCAAGTTCTACCGTTGAAAGTAGACGCCGACTCCCGCAACGTCGAAGAGTTGCGTGTCGAAAAAGACCCCGAACGCTACAAACTGACGGCTGACCCAGCATGGGTGGAGCAGCTTAAAGAAGAAGGGTTCCTGAATCGGTACGAGGGGATGATTTCGGAGATGGGTGAAGACACGTTGATGATTGATGACATCTCCCATCATGAGCTAGAAACTCTGATTAAGCGCCTCAAGCCCGATATCGTCGGTTCCGGGATTAAGGACAAGTATGTGATTGAGAAGTTTGGCGTTCCTTGTAAGCAACTTCACAACTACGACTACGGCGGTCCGTTTGCCGGATTCCAAGGTGCGGTTAATTTCGCCAAAGATATCGATATGCGGATTAACAACCCCACTTGGAAGTTAGTGAAAGCCCCCTGGCAGAACTAGCCAATAATGTAGAGACGCGCCATGGCGCGTCTGAGAGCAAAAAAGTTATCCGTTAATTCTTGCGAGCAGGGCGGGTTTAGTCACATCTGGGTTGAACAAGCAACGTTAATCGTGAAACCCGCCCCTACTTAAACCCACAAAGGAGAACCAGAATCATGTTAGAAGCAACCCCTAAAGAAATCGTTGAACGTAAGGCGCTACGAATCAATCCTGCCAAGACTTGTCAGCCTATTGGTGCAATGTACGCCGCATTAGGGATTCACGGCTGCTTACCGAACTCCCACGGGTCTCAAGGCTGCTGTTCATTCCACAAGTCTCACCTGACCCGCCATTACAGAGAACCCATCATGGCTGCAACCAGCGCCTTTACCGAGGGTTCCTCTGTGTTCGGCGGTGGCGGAAACCTGAAGCAAGCCCTAACCACTATTTTTACCGTGTACAACCCGGATATGGTGGCAGTTAGCACCACTTGCTTATCGGAAACCATTGGCGATGATTTACCCACATTTATCCGCCAAGCCCGTGAATCTGGGGCAGTTCCCGAAGGCAAATACGTCATTCATGCCAATACTCCCAGCTACGTCGGGTCTCATGTCACCGGCTGGTCGAATATGACTAAGGCGATGGTGACCTATTTATCGGCAAAAACTGATACGCCGAATAACAAGCTCAACATTATTCCGGGCTACGTCGAACCCTCCGATGTGCGGGCGGTTAAGCAGTTAGTGACCCAAATGGGGATTGACGCGATTGTCTTCCCGGATACCTCGGATGTGGTGGATACACCGAAAACGGGTGATTTTCAGATGTACCCGAAAGGCGGGACACCGATTCCCGATTTAATCGACACCGGGAATAGCACCGCCACCTTAGCCTTGGGTAATTTTACCTCGGAAGCCGCTGCAACTGCCCTGCAAAACAAGTGCCAAGTTCCGTCTCGTGTCCTAGATTTACCCATTGGTCTTCGCGCCACTGACCGCTTTGTTCAAGCCTTGATTGAATTCAGTGATGTCACGCCACCTGAGTCGCTCAATGATGACCGGGGACGGTTGGTTGATGTGATGACGGATATGCAGCAGTATCTGTATCGCAAGCGGGTTGCGGTATACGGTGACCCTGACCAGGTGATCTCTGCGACTGAGTTCCTCGTAGACTGCGGTATGTTACCGGTTTACGTGATTACGGGTAGCCCGGTTGGTAAGCGCTTTGAAGAACGGGTCAAAGATATCCTCAAGGATGCCGTTCCTGATGCCGTGGTTGCGGCTAATGCAGACTTATTCTACCTGCATCAACTGATTAAGAATGAGCCAGTCGATTTGCTTCTGGGCAATGAATACGGCAAGTATATCGGTCGTGATGAAGATATTCCGATCGTGCGCTTCGGTTTCCCCATTTTAGATCGCGTCGGTCACAGTTATTTCCCCACAGCTTGCTACTGGGGCGGTATCTACCTGCTATCTAATATTTGCAACACCTTACTCGAACGCCTCGACCGGGATGCTCCCGATGAGCTGTTTGAATTGGTTCGCTAGAACGCTTTAGGGGCGGGTTTAACAATTATCGGATTGTTCCACACTCGCCCCAACTCTGACCAAGGACAAATGACAAATGACGAATGACCAAGGAGGTTTATCATGCAGAAACCTGAACACCATATCTTCGTTTGTTCCAGCTTCCGAGTCAATGGCAACGCGAAAGGAGTTTGTCAGAAAAAGGATTCTACTAATTTAATTCAGTATCTCGAATCAGAAATCACCGATCGCGGTTTAGACGCTCTGGTTTCCTCAACGGGATGCATGAATCTGTGCAACAACGGACCTGTGATGATGGTTTACCCAGATAATTACTGGTACGGAAATGTTGATGAAGAAGCCATTGACGAAATCCTCGACGCCTTAGAAGATGGCAAACCTGCTGAGGATTATCTGTTTGTTAGTTAAATCTCAACCACTCGCCACCGCCTTGGGTTCAAACCCAAGGAACCAAAAGCGAAAGTCGTCTAAAGACGACTCACTCAGAATTCTAGAACATGTTAAAGAAAGAATTAGTCAAGGGCAATCCGAGTCAATTGAATGGATACAGTTGTTACTTGATGTAAGCGGATCGCCCCTACCCGAAGACCCAATGTGACATGTTTACCAGAATTCCAGCCTTAAACCGCCTTGGGTTCAAACCCAAGGCTTAAAGCGAAAGTCGTCTAAAGACGACTCACTCAGAATTCTAGAACATGTTAAAGAAAGGATTAGTCAAGGGCGACACGAGTCAATTGAATGGATACAGTTGTTGATTTGTGTAAGCGGATCGCCCCTACCCGAAAACCCAATGTGACATGTTTACCAGAATTCCAGTCGTCTAAAGACGACTTGAGCTATAAGCCAAGAACTTGAGTTCTTGGCGGGTGTCGGGGCTTACCTCACCTTTTTCTTTTTCTAAAAGCATTTTTGTACAACGTTTGTGAGCCTGACGATATGGAACCTGTTATTTTTCAAGAACGTGAAAAGCAAATTCACCGCAAGGGAAACCAACCATTTGACCTGGAATGTAACAAAGACAGTCTTGCTGGTGCAGTTAGCCAACGGGCTTGCGTATTTTGTGGTTCTCGCGTTGTTTTATACCCCATCGCTGACGCGGTTCATTTAGTCCATGGACCAATCGGCTGCGCGGCGTATACGTGGGATATTCGCGGGGCGCTTTCATCGGGTCCAGAATTGCATCGGTTGAGTTTTTCCACGGACTTACAAGAACGCGATGTCATCTTTGGCGGTGAGAAGAAACTGTATCAGGCGTTAACGGAACTGATTGACCGCCATCACCCCAATGCGGCGTTTGTTTATTCCACCTGTATTGTGGGTATTATTGGTGATGATTTAGAAGCGATTTGTAGACGAGTTAGCCAAGAAAAAAATATTCCCGTAATTCCGGTTAAGTCAGAAGGATTTAAAGGGAACAAACGGGCGGGCTATAATGCCGCTTGTACTGCTATGTTCCGCTTAGTGGGGACAGGAGACACCACCGGAATTTCTCCCCGCAGTATTAATATTCTGGGCGACTTTAACTTAGCCGGAGAAATTTGGATTATCCGTGAATACTTTGAACGCATGGGTGTCCAGGTTGTTGCCAATATCACAGGCGATGGTAGAGTCGGAGATATCGCGCGATCGCACGGTGCTGCATTGAACGTGGTTCAGTGTTCTGGGGCGACAATGGATTTAGCTAAAATGATGAAAGAAAAGTATGGAACTCCGTTTATACGAGTGTCCTACTTTGGTGTCGAAGACATGGCGGAAGCCTTGTATAAAGTTGCCCGATTCTTCGAGGATGACCCAGACATTCTCAAACGCGCTCAAGACTTAGTGCGGGAAGAATTAACATTGTTATATACTAAACTGCAAGAGTACCGCAAAGACTTGCAAGGTAAAAAAGCGGCGATTTATGTTGGCGGTGCGTTCAAAGCCTTTTCCTTAGTTAAAGCCTTCCGACTTATCGGCATGGATGTGGTGATGGTGGGTTCGCAAACCGGAACCAGTGAAGATTACCGAGAACTCCACGAAGTTACCGATGAAGGCACAATTATTGTGGATGATTCTAACCCCTTGGAACTCTCAGCATTTTTAAAAGAAAAAGATGTTGATATCTTTGTTGGTGGCGTGAAAGAACGACCGATTGCCTATAAGTTAGGACTCGGATTTTGCGACCACAACCATGAACGCAAGGAAGCGTTAGAAGGGTTTCTGGGAATGGTAAATTTTGCTAAGGAAGTACATAGCACCGTTATGTCTCCCGTCTGGAGATTTGTGCCGCGTAAAAATCAAGCCTTGAACTCAAGTTCAATCTAAAAGCTTAAACCCGTTTAAACGGGTTGTTCGTAGTAGGCACTTTAGTGCCTTAAGGTAAGCTTTTGTATTCACTATTGCCTATTGCCTATTGCCCATTGCCGAGCGCGTAGCGCTATAGCTGTAGGGTGTGTTAGCGAAGCGTAACGCACCATTATTCCTCAAACTTAAGTTATAGGGTTAGCGTTCACGCCGCGTTTCCGAAAGGTAGCATAACACACCATTATTCCAGAATTGAAATGATAAACCATTACCCAATTCGCTGCCACCGATAAAACCATGTCTAAGAAACTCAAAATTAAGCAAAAAACTGAAGCCTACGTTTCCACAACCAACGCCTGTAAACTGTGTAAACCTCTGGGCGCTTGCATTGCCTTTCGAGGTATTGAGGGAACCGTGCCCTTTCTGCATGGATCACAAGGCTGCGCCACCTACATGAGGCGTTATATCATTAGTCACTTTCGCGAACCCATTGATATCGCCTCATCTTCCTTGAGTGAAAAACATGCCGTTTATGGCGGAGGACTTAACCTGAAAAAAGGTATCCTCAATGTCATGGATAAATATGGCGCAAAAGTTGTAGGAATTGCCACCACTTGCTTAACTGAAACCATTGGTGATAATGTTAGTGGGTTGTTGAGAGAGTTTAAGGAAGAATTTGGCGACAAGGAATTGCCAACCTTGTTAAATGTCTCCACCCCCAGTTATAGTGGAACACACATGGAAGGTTTCCATGCCACAGTGCGGGCAGTGATTGATCAGTTAGTAATTGAATCCCCCCCAACCCCCCCTTTGAAAGGGGGGGCAAATCAGGTCAATCTTTTACCTGGATTAGTTTCTCCCGCCGATATCCGTTATCTAAAAGAAGTTCTCGACGATTTTAATTGTCCAGGAACGATCCTACCGGATATCTCTGAAACCTTAGACGCCCCCGCGCAAATGGACTATGAAAAGATTCCAGAAGGGGGAACGCCAATCGCGGCGATTCAAAGTATGGGAGGTTCTAGCGCCACGATTGAGTTCGGTCAAGTGTTGCAACGCACGGGGAATTCTGGGGGTCAACTACTAGCTGAACGCAACGGTGTTCCCCTGTACGCCTTGGGTATGCCGATTGGGTTGCGAGAGTGCGATCGCTTCTTTGAAGCCCTAGAAACAGTTTCTGGTTGTGCGACACCAAGAAAACATCAACTGGAACGAGGGCGGTTAGTGGATGCCTATGTTGATTCCCATAAATATCTGTTTGGTAAGCGGGTAGTGGTTTATGGGGAAGAAGATTTGTGTGTCGGATTAACGGCATTTTTAGCCGAAATCGGCATGAAGATAGTCTTATGTGCATCAGGAGGAAATAGTGGACATTTTCAGGAGGCGATTAATGCGGTTACTTCGGATATTGTCACCGAACCGCCAATCGTTAAAGAAGGATTTGATTTCTATGAAATTTCTGAAGAAATCGAAAGTCTAGAACCGGATATGTTGATTGGAACCAGCAAAGGATATTCCCTGACTAAAAAACATCAAATTCCCCTAATCCGCGTTGGCTTCCCCATTCACGATCGCTTTGGCGGACAGCGGATGCTACATCTGGGGTATCGCGGCACTCAGAACCTGTTAGATCGGATTGTGAATGCCATTATCGAGAAGAAGCAAACCGATTCACCCGTGGGGTATGGCTATCTTTGATTTTGTCATTTGTCATTTGTCATTTGTCATTCGTCATTTGTTATTTGTCATTTGTTGACGAGTCACGCTTTAACCATCCGCCACTAACTTAGTTTAGAGAGTATTTCCCTAAATTCAACTCATCACTTCAGGAGAGAAAACCATGACAGCTACAATTAACTTAGAAAATCACCCTTGTTTTAATGTCAAAGTAAAAGGACAGTTCGGACGAGTCCATTTACCTGTAGCACCCAAGTGCAATATCCAATGTAATTATTGCAATCGCAAATATGATTGCGTTAACGAAAGTAGACCTGGTGTAACCAGCACTATTCTTTCTCCCGCCCAAGCCGCTGTTTACATGGAAAAGGTATTAGAAAAAGAACCAAGAATCAGTGTTGCTGGAATTGCGGGTCCCGGTGATCCCTTTGCCAATCCAGAGGAAACCTTAGGTACAATGCGGCTGCTGCGGGAAAAGTTTCCCGACTTAATCCTCTGCTTGGCAACCAATGGCTTAAATCTCAAACCCGAATATATCGACGAAATTGCCGAAATTGGCGTCAGTCACGTTACCGTTACCATAAACGCGATCGACCCAGAAATTACTCGCAAAGTGTACCGTTGGGTACGCCATGAAAAGTCAGTGTATCAGGGATTAAAAGGCGCTAAGTTACTCTTAGAACGCCAATTAGAAGCCGTAAAAGGATTGAAATCCGCCGGGATTACGGTTAAAATTAACTGCATTGTCATGCCCGGAATTAATGACCATCATGTGGTTGAAGTTGCCAAAATCATGGCAAAACTTGGGGCAGATTTATTCAATGCTATGGCGATGTATCCCACCGCCGAAACGCCATTTGAGGGATTGACTGAACCCGATGGGATTACGATGGCGAAAATCCGCAAAGAATGCGAGGAATATTTACCGCAAATGCGCCATTGCACACGCTGTCGGGCAGATGCTGTGGGACTTTTAGGGGCAGATCAGTCCGAGGAATTCCACGGGTGTTTGATTGCTTGTTCCAAGAAAGTAATTCCCATTGAAGAAAAAGAACGCCCTTATGTTGCTGTAGCCAGCGTTGAAGGAATTCTGGTGAATCAGCATTTAGGTCAAGCGGATCAATTTCAGATTTGGCAGAAAACGGATCAAGGCTTTACCTTAGTAGAAGAACGCCTCGCCCCGGAAAAGGGAAGTGGTTTTGAACGGTGGCAAAAAGTCGCGAATATGCTTAAAGATTGTCGGGCAATTTTAGCCAGTAGTATTGGGGATAATCCGAAAGAAATTTTGACCAAGTGTGGTGTGCTTCCGGTGGAAATGAGCGGTTTTATTGAGACGGGATTGCAAGCCGTTTATGAAGGAAGTGATTTGTCAAAGCTGAAAGGCAAACGGCAAGTTGCGGCGGGTAAAGTTGGCGAATGTACCGGGAGTGGCTTAGGTTGTGGTTAAATCGTTTGTAGTTGCGCTTTAGCGCCATCAACTCGCATTCTTGACCCATAACCCGTAGGGTGCGTTAGCAAAGCGTAACGCACCGTTTTTCTGATTATTGGTGGGTTACGGCGGATATCTGATTAAATAGTTATTCCTCTTCATGGAGTTACCGCCTAACCCACCCTACTGGCTATGTCCTTTTTCCCCTTATTATTGGTGGGTTACGGCGGATATCTGATTAAATGGTTATTCCTCTTCATGGAGTTACCGCCTAACCCACCCTACAGTTAATTATAATTTTTTTAATATTAAATAAAAATAACAAAGAGCGATTAAGCAATTATTTGTAGCTTGGAATACCAGCTCCCTATTTTTAATGATAAACAATAACAGTAATCACCTTAATCTGATCATGTGCCATAGATAAGGCATCTCCGCAATAGTTTTTCTAACCCCATTAAAGGTATCAAATTATGCTGTATTTAGCTGAAGTCAAAAAAAATCATTCCTGGATTGGCAGTCGGGCAACGGTACTTAAACTGCAAGCCTATTGCCAAGAAAGAAGCCGACAAATTTGGCGCACGGTTCAAGATGAAGTAATTCTCGCCACCCAAGTCAAGCATATTAATAAAGGTATGCTGGTCTTAATTGAGGTCACTTCAGATAGACAAGTTTGTCAAGTTTATTCGACGACAGCCGGACTAATTGTCAACATTCTCCAAGCCTTTACGTATCTGGAAAAGCAATGGACAACGTATACCCAAAGCTGGGAAGATTTGAAACTGTCTCTGCTGCTGCAACAGCAAGAACTCAATCGTCATGAAACTAGAATTCAGGAACTGGAAGAAAAATTGCAGCAAGCCTTGGCAAGGCGAGCAAGACGGCGGTATCAGTAGTTTTGAAAACATTTTTATCAGGATTCCCGCTTGGCTGACAATTTTTGTTAGATGAGACAAGTCCTATCCTAATTAAGTCAGGGCGCACGTCTGTGCGCCCCTACGATTCCGGGCTGCTGTTGACTGGTGAAAACTGAGGATTTGGCACAACCCAATGTTTAAGCACGCACCCTTTAATCTGTTGCCACCATGACATCTGTCGCTTTAACAACAGCATACGCTTCCTTACCCTCAGCAAGTCCGAGTCGTTCCGCAGAAGACTTGGTGATAATTGCCGTCATTTCCACCCCAGGAGCAACTTCTATTGTCACCTCACTGTTCACAGAGCCAGGTACAACCTTTTTTACTGTTCCTTTAAAGGTATTGCGAGCGCTAATTTCCATAGTTCAATCCCTGCTTTAGTCATTGGTTCACCAGCTAATAATACCAAAAATCACTGAATTTTCTGATTTTGCTGAGTAATTTGAGAAAAACAGCGAATTGTATTATTTTACTCACTTTTACCCTCGTAGAACTGATATAGCCTAGTCAGAAGTCCGAATGCAAAAATGCGGCATAGGTAATGGTTTTTATCTCACAGCAGTTTATCGAACAGTTAATCCAAGAAGACGTTCCCTATTTTGATTTAACCACCCAGGTGTTAGGGATTGGCGATCGCATGGGGACAATCCGCTTTACCACTCGCGCCAAAACCGTTCTAGCCTGCACCGAAGAAGCCGCCAGTATCTTACGCCAAACTGGGGCAGACGTGACAACAATCTTGGCAACAGGTGAAATCTTGGATGCGGGAATCCCATTTCTCAGTGCTACTGGAAACGCCGCCGCCTTGCATCTGGCTTGGAAACCTGCCCAGAATTTACTCGAATATGCCTGTGGAGTCGCCACCAAAACCTACAATCTAGTGCAGATAGCACAAGCGGCGAATCAAAATGTTATGCTCTATACCACTCGTAAAGTCATCCCAGGAACCAAACCTATCGCCGTAAAAGCCATCTTAGCAGGTGGGGCATATCCTCATCGACTGGGAGTCTCAGAAACCGTTTTAATCTTCCAACAGCATCTCAACTTTCTGGGCGGAATTGACTCCCTCATTCAGCAACTCCCCGTAATTAAGCGTCAGGTTAAGGAAAAGAAAGTCATGGTTCAGATTAGTACGATGATCCTATCAACACCTTCTGTCAGTCATTAGCTAAGGCAACAGGGAAATGAAAAAACGACATGTTTTCTCAATGGCATGGATGGTTGCGACATTCCTAATCGTTGTGGGTTGTTCTCAAGGGACACCTCAGAACCCTTCCGCCACGTCACCAGAATCGGTAGAAATTACGGTATCAGCGGCAGCTAGTCTACAGGATGTCATGAAAGCGATCGCGCCCTTGTATACTCAAGAACAAGCTAACGTTATCATTACCTATAACTTTGGCTCCTCCGGTTCTCTGCAACAGCAAATTGAACAGGGAGCGCCTGTGGATGTCTTTCTGTCCGCCGCACCAAAACAGATGAACGCTTTGCAAGAGAAAGACTTACTGCTAACGGATACACGCAAAGACTTATTGAAAAACTCAATTGTTCTGGTTACACCAAAGGATAAAAGCGATATTTCTAATTTCAAAGGATTAACGACTGATAAAGTGAGCAAAGTGGCAATTGGCGACCCGGAAAGTGTACCCGCTGGAAAATATGGGAAAGAAGTCCTAACTTCACTGAATTTATATAAACCCATCCAAGATAAACTGGTTTTCGCCAAAGATGTGCGCCAAGTCCTCTCTTATGTCGAAACCGGAAATGTTGAGGCAGGATTAGTTTATGCCACGGATGCTAACGTATCAGATAATGTCAAAGTTGTCGCCACGGCATCAGAAACGTCTCACGCACCAATTATTTATCCAGTTGCGGTATTAAAAGAGAGTAAACATCCGGATTCAGCCAAGGCATTTGTGCAGTTTATCTCTACTGAACCTGCTAAAAATGTGTTTAAAGCGTATGGTTTCAACTTAGCTAGCAATTAACAGTTTCAACTGAGTAATGGTGCGTTACGCTACGCTACCCTACCCTTCGGGAACGCTGCGCGAACGGGAACGCTCCGCGAACACTAACGCACGATGGCGGCGTGACCCAGCTAATTTGGTGAAATAGATTTGGTTCGTAGTGAGGGCTTTAGCCCTCTCCAGCTAGGCGTTAAAGCACTAAAGTGCTTACTACAAACAAAGTCCTATTTTAACCCGGTCGCGCCACCAGAATTTGGCGATGTTTGAAGACTATGGTTTTAGCTTGGCTGACAATTAACGGTTTCAAATATAGAGTTTCCTGATCGAATGAGATACTATGCCTTGGACGCAAGCCTTGCGCCCCTACTCTTGTAAATTTCCTTTCCCCCCAACCGCCAACTCCCTCTGCGTACCTCTGCGCTTACCTCTGCGTACCTCTGCGTTAAAAAAATAATCCTGCCATTTCACCGTTTAATCGAGGCGAGTTTATAGGCTAGGTTTATAGGCTAAGGTTCCCTACTACAAACCTAATGTAGAAAAAAGATAGTTAAACTACAGAAAACGCCAGGAAAAGCTGAGATATTATCAATCGAACCATCCCACAACCTTCTCGCCATAATTCGATTACTGGACGAATAGAATGCCCTATTCAGATTTATCTCCGCTGTGGATTTCGCTAAAAACTGCATTTGTCGCTACAATCTTCGCTTTCTTAGTGGGAATTGCCGCCGCCAGATGGATGTATGGCTATCGCGGTAAAGCCAAAGGATTAATTGATGGTTTGTTTACTTTGCCCCTGGTACTACCACCAACAGTTATCGGTTTTCTGCTGCTGCTGCTTTTGGGTAGAAATAGTCCTGTGGGACAATTGTTAAAGCACCTGGGAATTACTATAATATTTTCCTGGTCAGCCACAGTAATCGCGGCTACAGTTGTGGCGTTTCCTTTGATGTATAAAACGGTACTGAGTGCTTTTGAACAAATTGACAAGGATTTGATTCATTGCGCTCGGACATTAGGGGCATCAGAATGGCGGATTTTTTGGCAGATTCTATTACCTTTGGCATTACCTGGTGTGGTTTCAGGAACGATTTTAGCCTTTGCCAGGGCTTTAGGAGAATTTGGTGCCACATTAATGTTAGCGGGTAGTATTCCTGGCAAAACTCAAACCATGCCGATCGCGATCTTCTTTGCCGCAGAAGCAGGTAAGATGGGAGAGGCGTTGAATTGGGTGCTGCTGATGGTGGCGATCGCACTCTTGGTAATCGCCACGATCAACTACTGGTCAGGAACACAGCACTCCGCCAAGTGGCACGCGATCGCGCATTGGTTATCAATCACAACGGATTACGTGGCAAATGTAATACCATTGTTTAATCATGCCACGAAAAACCCTCGGAGTTATCGCCATTCTCCCTTAGCAAAGGGAGTTAAGTATGGCAATAAAGGACTTTTTGTTAACCTGAAAAAACAGTTGCCTGGGTTTACCTTAGACGCCCAACTAGAAGCAAATGGACAACCTTTAGGACTCTTAGGTACGTCTGGTTCGGGTAAAAGTATGACGCTGCGCTGCATTGCGGGATTAGACTCACCCAACCAGGGACGCATTGTTCTCAATGGAATAGTTTTGTTTGATTCAAAACGCGGAATTAATATTCCCAGTCGCCAACGCCGGATTGGTTTTGTGTTTCAAAATTATGCGCTGTTTACCCATTTAACCATTGCCCAAAATATCGCCTTTGGTCTGCAAGATTTGCCCAAACTGGAACGCCGACAGCGCATTGCCAAATATATGGAGATGATGCAACTGCAAGGCTTAGAAAACCGCTACCCTGAGCAAATTTCCGGCGGACAGCAACAGCGAGTTGCTTTAGCTAGGGCTTTGGCGATTCATCCAGAAGCCTTACTCTTAGATGAACCCCTTTCCGCCTTGGATACGTATTTACGCAGCCGGATTGAAAGGCTATTGAGTGAAACGCTTTCTACTTATGAAGGCGTGACGCTATTTGTCACCCATAAGCTAGAAGAAGCTTATCGAATCTGCCAGAATTTGTTGATTCTTTACCAGGGAAAAGTGATTGCTAATGATACCAAAGAGACTATTTTTGAACGTCCTCCTAGCTTTGAAGTTGCCCAGGTTACTGAATGTAAAAACTTTTCCACCGCCCGGATGATTGAACCCCAAACAATTGAGGCGCAAGACTGGGGTTGTGCGCTTCAGGTGGTTGAACCAATTCCTAACAAATTAACGTATGTGGGAATTCGCGCCCACCACTTCACCTTTCCCCATCATCCCGATGGAGAGAATACCTTTCCCTGCTGGCTGGTGATGACCAGTGAGACGCAACACCGGACAACACTATATATTAGACTGCATCAGCCTCCGGCTCACGCCCAAGACTACCACCTACAAGTTGAGGTTTATAAGGAAAAATGGGCGAATCTCAAAGACCGCCCCTTTCCCTGGTACATTCGTTTAGACCCGTTGCGACTAATTTTGATGGAACAATGACTGACTATTATGTCCGGAAACCTTGACAAAAACCGGGATCTACAGACCTGTCAGCCAATGTATTCTTATGTATAAGAAAAGGTTAAAATTGGGTTAAAATAACAGAACGTCCCTCATGTTTAGGGAAGGGAAAGCAGATACTATTGGGCTAATGGTCAAGGTAGGAACCTTAATTCGGGTTATCCGCCCTGAATATGCTGCGGGTATTCAGGGGATTATCCAAGGTCGTGAAGAGTCAGGACGTTGGATCGTCCGCTTAGAACAAAATTTAATGAATCCGAATGATGTTCCTCTGATGTTGTCTCTGGACGAATCTGACTTTGAACTGATTCAGCCTGAGTAGTGGTTCGGTTATTTTTTGAGACGCTTGTTTGCATTATTCTGTCTTAATGTAATTGATTGTAAACAAGTTTAGTTTTATAGCAATAAATTGAAATATTTCTCAGGAAAAAATAGTTTCAAAAAGATAGTTTAAATACAAAAAACCACAGGAGAGGTTGAGATACTATTCATCAGTTGAGCTATCTCATCCTATTTCTTTGGCAGAATAGTCACGCCTCCTAACCTTCCCTTAGTCAGGTGAGGTGGTGTTAATGGTGGGGTAGAGCAAGTGTAATGTCTTACAAAATTGGTATTACCCAGGTTTCTAATGGAGGTTAGCAACGATGTCTCAAGACAATGTGATCAATTTACTCGAAGCAGGCGGAAAAGATAAAAAATTGCGAGCTAAATATGACGCCCTCAAAACTAAGGAAGAGTTTGTGGAACTGGCGGCTACTGATGGTTACGAGTTTACCGTCGCAGAACTGGATGCTGTTTTGAAAGAAGCGGGGGACTCGTGGGAAGAGTCAGGCTTTCCACCCAGACGCTTGATTTGGTGGTAGGTTGTTTATGTCATTTGTGGACAGAATTCTCCAACTAAGCGTGGATTTGAGCTATAAGCCCGGAGTTTAAACTTCGGGCGGGTGTCAGGGCTTAACTCGTAAACTTTCTTCCTGTCGCTTGAGTGCGGCTAAAAGTTCAGCATTTTGCAGAATAACGCCAACTTGATTATTGAAGATTTGCATATATTTCTGATCACTTTCATCAAAACTGATTTGGAAATACTCCGGGGCGGCTTGGGAGAACCCATTATTCTCAAATTCCCAAAACTCGCCCGGTTTACGCTTATTCACCAATTGCGTCACCCCCAGCAAATCCCCATCGGGACTAAAAACAGGCATACAGAGTAAACTACAGGTGCGATACCCTGTCTTTTGATCGGTTTTCTTTGCCGTTTCTGAGTTAAGATGATCGTACAAATCAAAGGGAATATTCAACGGTTCCCCCGTCATCGCAACTTGACCCGCATACCCTTGTCCAATCGGTACACGCAGTTCTCTAAGTTCATTATCTTCAAAACGAATTTTTGTCCACAATTCCCCGGCTGGGCGGTTAACTAACCATAATGTGCTGCGATCGGCGTGCAATAATTGTTTAGCTGCTGTCATTACCCGTTGTAAAATATCTTCCATCTCTAGAGAACCTTGGACACAACGGGATGCAGCCATAAGTGCGGCGGCGACTCGTTGTCCCCGGGCTGTTTTATGATAGGAACGGAAGCTTTCCAGAATCATTTGAATCAAGGGCGCATTTTCGGCAAATCGTTTTTCATCTGTCCGAGTAAATCCCTGTTTATCAATGCGTTCAGATAAAGCCGCCCTGGGATTAGCCACTTGCTTTAATTTGTTGAGTAACTGAACAACGGCGACTAACTCCCCGTGGTCATTTAAAAGGGGAATAGCCAGCATGGTATAAGTACGATAACCGGTTTTTTTATCCTGTTCCTTTGCCATCTGCGATCGCGGATCATCATAGAAGTCAAAAGAAATGTTAATGGTTTGCTGTAACCGCGCCACTTCCCCGACAATTCCTTTATCTGCACTCATGCGAATTTCCAGGGAACCACTCCCTTCATCTTCAGCAACAATTGACCAAAATTCTTTCTTTTCTTCGTCGAGTAAGAAGATAGTCGTGCGATCGGCACATAAGGATTTCCCTGTCTTTAACGTAATCGAACGTAACGTACCATCTAGAATATCATCAAACCCCTGATTATCCATCACCGCATTCAGCATCGCCAGGGTTTGACTAACCACATTTTGCTGTTGACTCTCGGCTTTTTGCTTAATCCGCTCAAACTTTTGAGCATTTTGCAGCGCTACCCCGGCTTGGGAGTTGAAAATCTGCATATATTTTTGACTATTGGTGTCAAAACTTGCCTGAAAACATTCCGGTGCTTGGGGCCAATCGGCGGGGTTATAATCGGGAAATTGCCCCGGTTTTCGTTTATTGACTAACTGAGTTACACCGAGTAACTCCCCATCGGGACTAAAGACAGGCATACAGAGTAAACTACAGGTGCGATAGCCTGTTTTTTGATCCGTTTCCTGGGCTGTGGTTGAATCAGGATGATCGTACAAATCAAAGGGAATATTTAACGGTTCCTGCGTTTGGGCAACTTTCCCGGCAAACCCTTGACCGACTTGAACTCGTATTTCTCTCACCGAACCATCTTCAAAGGGAATCTTTGTCCACAACTCCTGCTTATCTGCATCTAATAACCAGAGGGTACTGCGATCGGCATTCATCAATTTTTTCGCCGCATCCATCACTCGTCCCAGGATTTCTTCGGAGTTTAAACTGCTATGAGACAGGGAATGAGTGGCTTCGGTTAGGGCTTCAGCGGCTTGTAACCGTTGGGTTAATTTATAACAGTATTGGCATCGCTCTAAAATGCGTAAAATAGTTGGCGCATATTCATCTAACTGGCTTTGATCGGTGAGGGTAAACCCCTGTTGATCAATGCGTTCCGATAGGGGGGCTTGGGAATTGTTAAACCGTTTCAGTTTATTGATCAGTTGAATCACAGCAATCAAATTCTGCTGTTGATTGGCGATGGGATAGACTAATTCATTATAAATGGCATAGCCGTTGGTTTGATTGAGTTCATTGGGAATGGTTTCTGGGTTCTCCTGGCGGAAGTTAAAAGGAATGTCACTAAATTTTTTAAAGTTAGTCAGGCGGGCTTCTGTTTCTTTATTGGTGAGAATTTGAATATCGGGAAAGGTTTTTCCTTCATTCCGGGCAATAATCGACCAAATCTGATTTTGCTCATCATCAATAAAGAGAATCGTCGTCCGATCCACGCTTAAGGCTTCTCCCATTTTTAAGGTAATCGAGCCTAAAATTTCATAGAGAATATCGGCAAAATCCTTCCCCTCCATAAAACTCAACATAGACAGTAGTTTTTGCTCTTGTTGGGTAACAATTTGCTCAAAGCTAGCCTGCAAATCCGCTAAGGCTTTATTTACCCAATTGGAATTAAAAATGGCGGCATAAATGCGATTACAGACTCTTAGTTTTCCCTCCTGCTTAATCGCCACCCCAGATAAACACAATTCCCGTTGTTCAGAACTATCGGAGGCGTGAAGCTCCCCTTGTTGTAAAATTTGCTGATAAAGCCCCAAGAGTCCGCGATTTCGCTGTCCAATTCGGAAGAGGCGATCGCGAATGGTTTTCAGATGGGGCGGTTCATCGGTGGCTTCCCAGTTTTCCAGGATGCGCTGCTGGACTATTTGCGCCACCCATTCATCTTCTTTTCCGGGAGTCGGGGAGGAGTCGCTATTGATAATTAAATGACAAAGTTTTTGGGTGAGAAACGGTTGTCCGCCTGTCCAGTTTAAAATAGCCGCTAAGATAGTTTTGGCTTGGTTATATTTATCAGCTAATCCAGCGGCTAAGGGTTGAGCTTCCGCTAATTTGAACCCCTGCAATTCAATCCCATGACCCAGGTTAAAGGGGGTACGTTTTTTATCTTGAATTAAATCTGAAGGAGTGGCTACACCAAACAAAGCAAATGTGAGGCGATCATATTCATTACAAGCCCGCAGTACCGCAAAAAAATCATCCGTGCGGAAGTTTAAACTGAGGATACTATCAATTTCATCAATAAAAATTACCACCCTTTGGGGGATAGACTCCAGCAGCACTTGTTCGATAAACTCACTCAAGCGTTGGATAGGGGGTAGATATTCGCGATCGCGCAACCATCCCCTTAAGTTAAACCCCCGCAGCGCCGGAAAACTCGTGACTAATCGTCTCATCATCCCCGCATACCACTGATCGGCTGTGATATCCTGGGAACCGATTTTAGTCAAATCAATTGCCACACAAGCAAATCCCTCCCCTTGCAGCTTATGCATCACCCGCACCCGTAAGCTAGTTTTACCCATCTGGCGGGAATTGAGAACATAACAAAACTCCCCCGCCTTTAACCCCTGATAAAGTTCCGTGTCAGCCTGTCGCACCACGTAGCTAGGGGCGTAGAGGGGGAGATGACCCCCAACTTTGTAGGGCGAGGTGATAGGTTGCGCTTTACTCATGGGGATTGCAAGAGGAGGTAGAATACACCAGATTAGGGATTCGAGTCGCGGTTCTCAGATTAAGGGTACATCTCTACCACTGTGCCAAATTTTCCCAGATATGAGGTAGGTTGGGAAAACGCAAGGAAACCCAACAGTGATCAAGGGGGATCAGGAAAACCCTTTTAATGTTAAGTCGCAGGCACGATATAATAACGATACTATGCCTGCCAGAGATATCTATCACAACACAGTCAAAAATGCTCTAATTAAAGATGGCTGGACTATTACCCACGATCCATTGCGAATCCGTTTATCTCGTGGCAAAAACCTATTTGTTGACTTGGGTGCCCAACGGTTACTAGCCGCAGAACGGGAAACTGAAAAAATAGCAATTGAGGTCAAAAGTTTCACGCGCCCTTCAGACATGAAGGATTTAGAAGAAGCCGTTGGTCAATTCGTTCTGTACGCTCGTTTGTTGAAACGTTATTACCCGGAGCATACCTTATATTTAGCGGTGAGTGAAGACACCCGCAAAAGTGTCTTTGAAGAAGAAGCAGGTCAGACTTTGATTGAAGATGACATTATTCGTTTAGTGACCTTTGATCCCACAGAAGAGGTGATTATCCGATGGATTCATTGAAATCTCACTATCGGGAAGTCGTTGAAAACGTTCTCCAGGACTATGCTAAATTTCTGGATAGCGATGATCAGGTTCAAGTTGAACTGGTGTTTGATCGAGAACGCGATCGCTATCTGTTGGTCGAAGCAGGCTGGCAAAACGGTTATCGCATCTACGGAACGGTTTTGCACATTGATCTGATTGACAGTAAAGTCTGGATTCAGCATGATGGCACAGAAGAGGGAATTGCAGTGGAGTTAGTGGCGGCTGGTGTTCCTAAAGAGCATATTGTTTTAGGTTTTAGGTCACTCGAACAACGAAAACATACCGAATTTGCGATTGGGTAAAAGCTAATTTAGGAGGCAATATTGAAAGCTAAAAAATCAAACCGAATCGAACGCCAGGGAATTGCTATTGCTATGTCGGCGTTTGAAAAAATTGATTATGCCTTCCGAGAACAGCAAGAAAATGATTATGGAGTAGATGCTCATGCCGAATTAATTGAAAATGAAGAAGCTACAGGTCGGCTTTTAGGAATTCAAATCAAAACAGGACTTAGTTATTTATCCGAGCCAACGCCAAGCGGTTATGTTTATAGATGTGATATAGAACATATTGAATACTGGATCAATCATTCTCTTCCGATAATGCTTACATTGTGTAATCCAGAAACTTCTACTATTTTTTGGCAACATATTTCTCAAGAAACCGTTATAAGGACGGGAAAGCAATTTAAGATTATTGTTCCCTTTAACCAGAAGGTTGAAGAAGCGTCAAGAGAAAAACTCGAAAATTTACTAACGCCAATTGTTCCAACAAATTGCTATACTGTTTTTCGGACACACGATTTTAGTGATAATACAGCAAAGAGATATTCACTCGACATCGTTCTTAATGGGCTGAAGACTAAAGCCGAGATAGCGTCTGCGATCAGGCAAGCCACTACAGAAAGCGTCAAGCGACGTTACTACCGGGACGATCGAGTTGAGGGACGATGGGGCGATGCTGATGCTGACGTAGTTTGGATTTATGCTTATCTTTCTGCTGATGAGCGAGCAAAACATATCTGGGTATGTCGTAGTATATGGATCAGGGAATATTTACCAGATAACTCCAGACCTGATGGATTTAAAGGTGAGAATATCGGTGGACTGATTACTGTTGATTGGAGATCTGATTATCAAGAATTTGCTAAACTTATTGGAGAAAATACATTTAGTAAAGAAGATTATATCAAACAGGTAAACCCACTTATTTGCGAGCTGGAAGAATTGCTAATTCGCTTTGACAATGAACTAGAAAATCTAATAAAATCAAAGATACAAGAAGCTGATTTTATTGAGATAACCCAAAAAACGCGAGAGCGAATTGATTCTCTCGATAGAGATTCAACAGACATGAATTATGCTCCTTATGAATGTACCGAAGTAAATTCACAATTTAGGCAGCTTGTTGCACTCATCGCCAATATGGTTCTATATTACTCTGAGCAAGAAATCAAAAAATGGTCATCTGAGACTCGAATAAGACAAGCCAAAAAATATAGTTCCGATGCTCGGATAAAACTAACACATTTAAGATACGAATTGTCCAAAGTGAGGTAACCACTTTTACGTTACCACATAACATATACTTTTGTTCAATACTAGATTATCTCTCCAACTCATTTACCAACTCACTCGGTTCACCTGGATAAAAGCTATCCTCTAAAATTTCCGCTAAACTGTAGGGACACGTCTGGGAAAAGGTTTGTTCTGGCAAGTCGGTTTCTCCCATTGCCAGATCTCTACCGTTCTCGTAAGCTAAAACAAGCGCATCCTCAAGGTAAGGCTTTAGACTTGGGTTGTCTTTGAGCAACTCTAACGTATCACGGCGCTGTACGCGAATCGTCGCCAGCCAACTTCGACTCCGGCGTTGCGGTTGGTACTCCCATTTCAACAAATGTCCAATCAGCACCGTCAACCGATTTCGCAATTCCTGGCGTTGCTGTTTTCCCAAGGATTCAATCTCCTCAATCAGATTGCCCAAATCAAGCTGACTCCACTGCTGTTGGCGGAGTAACGATGCTTGTTCCTGCGTCCAAGCATAAAAATCGGTTTCGTAGAGGTTGGGTGTAGGTATTGCTGTCTGTTGGTTCGTTTCTGGCACTGGCATCACGATTTTCCCACCTCAACGTCTCTATAATAGTAGATCTGTTCTATGTAGGCGCGATCGCGAGGCTCCCCAGGTGGAATCGCTACAAGTCATCATAACCCGCCATGCCTACATCCGAACTTGTACAAGAGTTGCGATCGCGTCTCCTAGACGAGTAAAGTGGTTGGGATTTAATGTCAGGAGAATATCTACCTTGGCTTTCAGCGCAGCTTGGGCAATTAGAGCATCGAAAATGCCACCGCCAGGGAGATTGATAGTAGCCATGCGAGAAATCGCAGCAAGATAATCCTCGGAGAATAGGGGAATGATATTCAAATGTTGTGAAATATCTGTAGTAATGCTTTGGGCTTGCGCGGGAGTAAGACGCGGCTGAATAGGAAGACGTGTAAGAACAGAATAGGTTTCTGCTAGAGTGTGAGTCGAAATAAAACCCTCAACTTGCCTAGATTCTGCTGCTTTTAGGTGAGGGAAGCAGAGCCCATGTCGTGGATGGCTGACAACGAGTGCAGCCACTAAAACCGAAGTGTCAAACAAGACTTTTACCAAATCATCTGCTCCCGAATACGTTCTTCTCGCACTTCGTCAATGAAGGCGTTGATGTCAAAATTGTCAATTGGTTCGGTTTCGATAACTAAGATACCTTCTTTGCGATAGACTTTTGGATGTTGAGAGGTTGATGAGTGAACG
Source organism: Coleofasciculus sp. E2-BRE-01 (assembly GCF_040221695.1). Taxonomy (NCBI): domain Bacteria; kingdom Bacillati; phylum Cyanobacteriota; class Cyanophyceae; order Coleofasciculales; family Coleofasciculaceae; genus Coleofasciculus; species Coleofasciculus sp. E2-BRE-01. Next base: position 28,319 of record NZ_JAVKEA010000138.1, read on the forward strand.
GCTGGTGAGACTGGGGCAGTTATTTGAGTATTTTGCTGATTGAGGGCAGTGACTTTCTCTGCGACAGCCTGCAAAATGAATTGTTCCAACGAGATTCCTTGCCGACTTGCCCACTTTTGGGCGTCTTGCTGGAGTTGCACAGGAAGATTCATAGAAATAAGTACAGAATGATACCGTGTATCCCAATTGTAAGCGATTTATAGCGTTGGACTTAAAATACTTTTTGTAGGCGATCACGAAAATACTGGCGATATAATTCAAAGCGGGGTGCGATCGCATTTCCTCGTAACTGTACTAACCCCATACTGTGTAATTTAAACGCCAGCATTGACTCTAACTCAACGGGTTCCTGCGCTACTAGCACCTGAGCAAATGCTGTTGCTAATTCTGGGTGCTGTTGCAAATTCCATAGATGTCGGCGCAGGTGATCCCCATAAATTCCCGCCTCTGTTGGCGCCATCTCTACCAATTGCTCTAAGGTTAACTCGCCTCTGGCAATATAATAAAGAGCCACTCGGACTAAATAAGGATGTCCACCCACCATCGTCATTAATTGCTCAACCTGATAAGTTTGCCAATTGAGTCCATGACGTTGAGCTAAATCCGTGACTTGTTCTCGACTAAACTCCGATAATTCAATCGGTAAACCCACATTAAACGGGGATTGATTGATATCCAAGGGAATATAAACTTCTGTTGAATGAACCACTACTAAACGCAATTTTGCCCACAAATCACTGTCGCCATCCCCATACCCAGCTTCTTCATACCAAGCGCGTAAGAGGGCAAAAAAATCATCGGTTATTTTTGGATGTTGAAACACCCGATCCACTTCATCTAATCCCAAGACTAACGGTGCATCAGTTTCCGATAACAAAAAATCCTCAAAATAAGCGGTGCAGTTATCTTTACTGCCAAATGTATCCGTCCAATATGCCTCAACTTGATGGGGTAAACGCAGCTTGCGGGTAATTTTGGCACATAACCACTGTAAGAGTTGATTGAGATTGGTAAACACGCTTTTATCCGCATGTTGAAAGCTTAAGGGAACAGTGCGACAGCCTTGTTCTCTAGCTTGATCCAAAATTCTCGCCATTAACGATGTTTTGCCCATCTGTCGCGGCGCTTTGATGCGAATCAAGGTTCCCGGTTTGAGGATTTCTTGATAACATTGAGCTTCATCGGGAACTCGTTCAACATAAAATGCGGAAGCTAACCGAACTTGACCTTTGGGTAATTCTGGTTCAGCTACAGGTAAAGGGGGTAAGGGGTGGATCGGAGTTTGATAGGTTCTGATGTCCTCCGCTACATCGCTCCCTTCCCCGGCTTGAGTTTCCCAATCCTCACTACCCGACAACCGTTGTAACACCGCCTGTACCACGGTTGGTGTATCAGCGGGAGCGTTCCATTCCTGATAGCCAATTCCTTGGAGATAGTTGCGTAAATCGTGGTTTAGGGGGGTACGGGGAGGACAATTCACCCGAATTGCTAAGACAACGGGTTTGGCGTTTTGAGTCTCATCCCGTAACTCCTGAACCCGTCGTAACTCTTCAATCACCATTTCACTCAGGGCGGCTTGGGGAGACAAGAGCAGGATAAAATAATCACATTGCGCCAGTTGGCGATCAATCTGAGCTAATTCAGCCTGGGCTACACCAGAGGAATGGCTCGAACCCTCTCCCACCCCCGTTCTAAAAACTGGATATCCTGCTTGTGCGATCGCCTCCTCTAACTGAATCGCTAAACTCCCGTCAGGCTCTTGATTACGGTAACTGAGAAACACTTGCGGCTGCTGCGTCTTGGCTCGCGCGATCGCACCGTGAATCTTTTTTTTGCTCACTTTTTCCCCTAATACCTGGGAAAGCTTTTGCCATAACTTATAGCCCACATATTTTTCCACATAGTCCGGATTTTGCGGATAAATCTCCTTATAGGAGTGTCCTTCCCATGAGCCAACAAATACCTGACGTTCTAGGTCATTCAGGTGCTTTCCCGTCTTCAGATAGGTCAAGCGATCAATGAAATTCAAGGCTTCTTTATAATCCATACCCTCTTTTTTTCTGACTGTAACATGGGGAATTCTACCTGATAATTCATGAGTTTTTTAACCTAGTCGTCAAGTTGGATTTGATAATCCTGAGGTTTCATGAGGTTTTTCGTTAATTACAAAATAAAATATATCTAAATTTTTCCTCCCACCCAACAATGATTTCATTTTTGTGAGGTTTTATGGTTTACATCACCCGAATTATCAACGAAACTAATAAATAGGTGTTCCCCACCGATTGATCTGTGAATCTACCAGGGTAAAGCCGCCCAACCGGGCTGAAATACCCGACTCGGTTATAAATTTAGATAGTATGACAGGGGAAGAACAATGTTTAATTTAACAGGGGTGCTCGTTCGCGATTGTGTTGAACGCCTGAAAGCAGGCTACCGCCAGACTTACGGAAATTCTCAACCCGATGATGTTGAGGTCATCGCTGGAGTGGCGCAAGTGGCTCTAGAACAGATTACCCAGAGTGATGCTCTATACCACAATGTTGAACATACCATTTTGGTGAGCTTAGTCGGACAAGAAATCCTTCGAGGGAAACATATCCTAGAAGGAAACGTTTCCCGTCAAGATTGGCTCACGTCAATCGTGTCTTGGTTATGCCATGACATCGGCTATATTAAGGGGATTTGCCGAAATGACCAACCTGATCAAGGATTGTACGTGATTGGTCTTGATGATATGATGATCTCCTTACCCCAGGGCGCAACTGATGCGAGTTTGACATCCTATCATGTTGACCGAGGAAAGCGGTTTGTGGACGAGTATTTCGGCGCTCATCCCTTCATTGATTGTGCCATCGTCAAACGCAATATTGAGTTAACCCGTTTCCCAGTACCTGCTGATAACGCCCATCAAGATACGATTAATTACCCGGGTTTGACTCGTGCGGCTGATTTAATTGGTCAGCTTAGTGATCCACGTTACTTACAAAAGATTCCCGCATTGTTTGGTGAGTTTGAAGAAAGTGGCGCGAATAAGATTTTAGGCTATCACAATCCGGGTGAACTGCGGCAAAACTACCCCAATTTTTTCTGGACAATTGTGTTACAGTACATCCAACCTGCTTTGCGTTATTTAGAGGTAACCCGAATGGGTCAACAGATTATTGCCAATCTGTATGGTAATGTCTTACAGGTTGAACAGGAAAATAGGGTAAGCCCAAAGAAGGTTGCCATGTTTGTTTAAACTATTCGGCATTTAAAGCTTAAGGTCAACTCCTGCAAAATCGTTGTCAGGCGAGCCAGCCAGCTCGCTACCTATTCCCAATTTGAACTTGGTATCAAGTCATCTTTAGACGACGATATAAGAGCTTAAGTCCATTTTAATGAACTTAAGCTCTTAGCCCGGAGATTGAACTCCGGGCTAGAATTGTCAAACAGAATTGGTATTAGAATTCAGATGACAGCGTTGCTGATAAATTTGCGCCACCTGATCCGCTGGATTTTGACGCAAACAGGCTTCAAACAAGCGTAGCGCTTCGGCATAAGCCTGTTGATTATACAGAGACAACGCTAAGGCAAATCGGTCTTGATTTGCCAATTTACCCTCTCGGACTTCCGGTAAGTCAGCATCAAAGATTTCATAGACGGTAACCAGTTCAGATTTACCTTTGACTTTGACATGATCAATCATGCGGATAGCATAGTCGTAGGGGTTTTGTAATTGTTTAAACGTGTGGTGAGAAATTAATAATGATACGCCATAATTTTTGGTTAAGCCTTCCAAACGAGCCGCTAAATTAACCGCATCACTAATCACGGTGGTATCCATGCGGTTATATCCGCCCACAGTCCCTAACATTAATGTTCCTGTATTAATACCCATACCTAGTTGAATGGCTCGATAATTACAGTTAGCTCGATGTTGATTATATTCAGTTAACTGATGCAACATGGCAATTCCGGCTTTAAGCGCATCATCCGCACCGCCACTAAAGAGTGCCATAATCGCATCCCCAATATATTTATCAATAAATCCTTTATTTTTAATAATAGTGGGTTCCATTCGGGATAGATAGGAATTGATGAATTTAAAATTCTCCTCAGGGGTCATCCCTTCCGAAAGAGCAGTGAAGTCGCGAATATCCGAAAATAACACGGACATTTCTTTCTCCACTTGGTCGCCTAACTTAACATCAATAATAGTCTCTTTATTGAGTAACTGGAGAAATTGACCCGGCACAAAGCGAGAAAAAGCATGATTGAGTTGATTGAGATGACCTGTAAACTTGAGTCGTTCGGCTTCCCCCCGTTTGCGTTCGGTGATATCGTTCAGCACGACAATGGCGTAGCTAACATTTCCCTTGTCATCAAAGATGGGGGTTCCTAAAACCTCAATCGGCACTATTTTGTCGGGCTGGTGAATCTCTATCCCTTCATAGATGGAATTTTTACCGTTAAGCGCTTGGATAATTGGCTCAAGATTGGAGGGATAGACTTTCTCGGATTTAGGAGAATAAATTGGATAAATTTCGGGTAGCAGATTGGCAGGATTGGTGGGAATTAGACCTTGCCCAAAAAGTTTCTTTGCCGTCTGATTGGCATAGTAGGGTCTACCGTTTTGATCAACGACAAAAACGCCGACGGGTATCGCTTCTAAGAATTGAGTGAGCCGACTTTCACTATCTCGTAATTGATCTTGAGCCTGCAGCCGTTGATTAATTTCGCGATAAATGTGAGAATAGATATAAACAAGAATACCTAAGTCAAAAATGAGTCCAATGGAGAAAATCCATATTGTCGTATGGACTGTGCCTTGAGTGTGCTGCGATCGCGCCTGAAATAGCCGCTCTTCCTCCGCCTTCATCTGATGAAAAATATCGCGAATCTGCTCCATGATCAGTTTGCCTTCGTTTGTGTTGACAATCTCTAGAGCGGCGTCTAATCCTTGCTCGTTTCTTAAAGTAATGGTTTGCTGAAGTTCGGCTAATTTCTGATTGATTAAAGGGATAGCAAGTTCTATTTTTTTTTGATGATAAGGGTTTTCTGCTGTCAAGGCTTGTAGCTGTTTTATATCATTTTCGACTTTATTAACTGCTTTTTTATAAGGCTCAAGATAACGCTTTTTACCTGTTAAAAGATAACCCCGCTGTCCCGTTTCGGCATCCGTAATTTCAGCTAAGACTTCCTCCAGCTTTGTTAATACTTTTTTGGCATGGAGTTCTTTTTGATTCATGTCTCTCAGGCGAAATGCACTATAATAACCAATTGAGCTGACGATAACGATAAGGCTGGAGGTTAGTCCAAATCCTAGGATGATTTTGCGTTGTATCGATAGTTTCATCATCAAGGGTAGAGTTTAACCGAAGAAACTCTGATTGGTGTTAAATCTCAAAATACTTATTCAGGTATAATTTATCTTTGTCCGTAATTTAAAATAATAATATTTTTTTACATAGTCAGCTCGGCATGATTTTATTGTTTTCAGATAAAAATCATGCCAAAACTGGGTTATTTATTTTTTGTTCAGAGAAATACGTCTCGCGTTCAGTGTCGTTCCTCTAAGATTTACCCCATACCCCACACCCCACACCCCACACCCCACACCCCACACCCCACACCCTGCCTACCTTTGACGCGAGCTTGTCACCCCTTCAGCCCCCCTAGACTTGACAAATAATCGCGCCCTTCAAAATTGCTCCACTCAGATTCGCACCATTGAGATTTGCCTGATTCAGATTGGTATTTCTCAGGTTTGCTCCTTTCAGGTTTGTCTGACTGAGATTAGCGCCTGTCAAATCAGCACCACTGAGATTCGCATCGGTTAAATCTGCGCCTTTCAGATTTGCGCCTCTGAGATCAGCATTTCTTAAGAAAACAGCGATGAGGTTGGTATCAATTAAAATGGCTTGACTCAGGTTTGTTGTATGACAAATCGCTTCATAGAGATTCGCTCGACTGAGGTTGGCTCGACTGAGATTGGCTCGACTGAGGTTGGCTCGACTGAGGTTGAAGTTTTGCAAATTATACTCACTGAGATTCAATCCACTCAGATCAACCTTACTAAAGTTCAGTTTGACTACATTAGCTTTACTCTGGTTTGAATTTAAGTTAATATTTTGCAGTCGCCACCGATTCCAATTTTCAACACCTTGTTTTAGGACAACTATATCGTTCGCATTTGCCACTTTGTATGACTCCTCCAAGTTTCAACGTGATCGCAGTATCGTTTTGTCAAAATTCTCTGAATCATTCAGAATGGTGAGAATAGGGTCGATTTGGAGTCATAAAAATTGCTGAGATTGCTATTGAATCAAGTGAATAACATTGAGTTTATGCCAGAAACGGGTGATGAAACAAATAGGGGTTTCATCGATCAATGTAACAAAAGTTTAAGACCTTATTCAGATTATCGGATAAGAAGTGCTTGGTCAAAACATAGAGGATTTTCTATGGCATAGCTATAAATTGGGGAAGTTTTGAGTGTGTAGGGGTGGGTTTAGGGAATCGCGTTTCGCTATTGACGATAACGTTACCTCAAAACCCGCCCTGAGTGTTGAGTGTTGATCCTGCGCTCGTCGGACATAATTTCGACCTGGCGCGATCCTGGAGGGAGCCTGGTTTTAAGGAGTGTCGAGACTTAGCCGATTACGTTGCTACACCCCCTGTTTCCTTAAAGGCGGGTTAAATGGCGGGTGCGATCGCGCTTTGGGTCCCCTGGGTTTCAATCGCCAGCGATCGCGCTTGGGCAGAAATTCCCACCTCTTGCCAAGCCTCAGCCATAGCGGTGACTACGGCTTCAGCTTGCATCGGATCGACAAGCGCCAACAAAGTGGGACCAGCGCCACTAATCGTCACTCCATAGGCACCTGCTTTTAAAGCGGCGGTTTGTACCGCTTCATACCCCGGAATCAAAGCCTGTCGATAGGGTTGATGTAACGTATCCTGGAGGGCAGTTTGTAACCAATCACCTCGTCCCGTTGCTAAGGCGCGGATCAGTAATCCGAAATGGGCAATATTAAAAATAGCATCCGCCCGACTCACTTGGCTGGGGAGTACCTGTCGCGCTTCTTGGGTGGAGAGTTCAAAATTGGGAATGGCAACGACAGGGATAATTTGATCATGCCAGGGAATATCACAAATCTCCCATTCCTTGAGAACTGCATCCCCCCGCGCCGCCAAACGACAGCCGCCCAACAAAGCGGGGACAACATTATCTGGATGTCCTTCCAGCGCGATCGCTAATTGCATGATTTCGGTTTGACTCAGGGGTTCCCCAGCGAGTTGGTTAGCGCCAACCAATCCGCCGACAATCGCTGTGGCGGAACTTCCTAACCCTCTGGCGAGGGGGACCTCTAAATCAATTTTGAGTTGGACGGGGGGAGGTGTATGACCAATCTGGTTGTATAGTTTCAGAAAGGCTTGGTAAGCCAGATTCGTTTCATCAGTTTTTACCTGGTTTGCCTCGACACCCGACACCCGAATTCTCACCGCCCGTTCCGTTTCCCAGGGAGTATCCGAACTCAGACGAGTAAACGTGAACGTGTTGTACAGGGTTAAGGCAGCGCCAATGCAATCAAATCCGGGTCCTAAGTTGGCGGTTGTAGCAGGAACAGTAACGGTGACGGGAGAATGGATAGACATTCGTGCGGGATAAAAAGATGCCAAGGGGCAATCTTACCAGATTCCCTGTATCAATGTAGAGACTCCTCATGCTACGTCTGTCCGTCTGTCCGTCTGTCAATGGTTGTAGGCACGGGTTTAGTCACAATTGTAGGGGCAGGTTTAGTCACAATTGTAGGGGCGGGTTTAGGGACTAAATTCAGATCCTCAGAACTAACGGAACAACAAAACCCGCCCTACCCACCGATAACGGAACAACAAAACCCGCCCTCATGTATACGCTGATTCAGCTTTCCCCTAATTAACGACGATTAATCAGAACAAAACCCCGGGTTTTTTCCGAAGTAGAATCCACCGTCGCCATGGCTTGCCAAAGGTCTTCCGCCTCAACCCAAATAGGCGGATACTTATAGCGGGATACATCTAAAATTAGAAAGCGATCGCTCTGTTGATTATATGCCGCGATCGGGGAAATATGTCCGCCCCGTTCCTGACCCATGGTTTTTCGTAAGTAGTTGACTAAGACGAAGTTATTGGGATCTTCTAAATTCTCTATCACCATCTGACGGAATTTGTCTAGAGTTACTTCACTGGCGTGGTAAACTTCAGCGTTGAGGGGATAGGTTTCTAAGAGTTGACCTAATTGGTCTAAGGTCATCCCTTGACGGGCAATGACCGCAGCAGGGAGAATTTTTTCGGTTTGTTCATTTAAAACGTTTTCTTGGGTAAAAATGTGATATTCCCCAAAGTTAGTGGTTGGCGGTGCAGGGATAGAAAGGGCGTTGAGTACCATCACTATACTGGCGACGCCACAATAGGCTAAATTTTCCTGGGTTTCAAAATGGATACTTAAGGGGAAATAGTCACGACGAGCATTACTTTCAACGAGTAGGGTTTCTCCATCCTGAGAGTTGAGGTTAATTAAATCTTGGGATAGGGGCAATGTTTGGGGGAGGAGTTTACCTGTGGCAAAGGAAAACCCGATAATTCCGGCACCTAGAGGAATGCGAAGTGCTTTAAGAAACTTCAGTCGATGCATATTGAGCTGGAGTTGTCGAATATTGCTAATATACTGATATTAATCTGCTTTGGTGGAATTTTTGTGGGGAAGCGTGATTTTAATGGCTGGGATGTTAATTAGATACCCAACGGTTAAGCTATTATCTCCTTCCAGATTAATTCCATCTAATCCGTTGGTTAAAGTGAGTCCATTAAATTCTGCGGCTACCCCAGGACTAATTGAGAATAGGTCGAAGGTTGAGAGTCATGTTGAGAAAGGGCGCACGTCTGTGCGCCCCTACGGAGTTTTCAGGTTACTTTTTTATTGGGCTTGATTTGGGCGTCCCATTCCTCTTTGACCCCGACGATTTCCCCGCATCTGACGCATCTGTTCCTGTTGTTCCTCGGTTAGAACATCTCGCATCTGTTCCCGTGCGGATTGGTGAATTTCCCGCATCTGATTCCGTTGTGCTTCGGTCAGATTTAGCGCCCGCATCCCTTCCCGGTGTCGCTGGCGTTGTCCCTGCAATTCTTGGAACTGTTCCCGTTGTTCGGGGGTGAGAATTTGTTCGATTTGCGAGTGTTTGTTATCCCGGATGCGTTCTAACTGAGTTTGTTGGTCGGTTGTTAGGTTGAGTTCCTCTGCGAATCGGGGTTGGGAAAATGCTGCCATGGGTGCAGCGGCGAGGGTAATTGCAGCGATGGTGGCGAATAGAGGAAAGACTTTGATGTTCATGATGTTACAGTTGTCAACGATTTGGTGTTTGATGTCTTTATCCTAGAAACTGTAAGGGTTATACCGCCTGAGGCAAAAGTCCTGATTTGAGGTGGGACTTTAGTCCTATATTGGTGTGGAGGTGATGGGGAGATGAGAGAGTTATCAGTTATCAGGAGTAGGGGAAGCAGAGGTAGATGGGGAAGAGGGGGGAGATAGAGGAGCAGAGGGAGATTGTGTAGGGGCGGGTTTCACTACTATCTTTTTGGTTACACCGAGATGTAACTAAACCCGCCCCGACTTTACGAACGACAAATGACAAATGACACATGACAAATGACAAATGACCAAACACCCAATTCCTTTCCTTTTATATCTAGAATGGATTCTCCTGGGAATCATCGCTATCATTGAATTCCTACGATTTCCTTTTCCTCACCTCCCTCGTTTTCCTCTCCTGAATCTGCTGGGTTTAGCCGTTTTCGGTGTGATGGGGTTGAGATTACCGACTCAGAAATCGGTCAAGGTGATTTATACCGGCGTGGAAATTGGCGTAATTCTCCTCGTCTCCTTGGTGGGTAAACTTCGTATGTTACCCTTGATGTTAATTATTTTAGTTATCCGAAACTGTTTTATCTTTGAACGGCAAAGTCGCTTAATTATTACCGGATTTGCCTTTGTCTTATTTCTAATGCGAGAAGTTGACCGATTTCAGTCTCGCAGCCTTCGCCTTCGCCCTCACTTTCGCCCTCCACGTTTGGCAATGCCAGAACGCTGGCTATTTATCCTGTTAAGTTCTATAGTAGTCTTTGGCTTAGTTTTGGTCTTTTTACAGTTATTAGTTGATGCTGTATTAGCTGAACGGCGCAGTCGGGACGAATTGGCACAGGCAAATGCTCAACTGCGACGCTATGCTACCCGGATTGAGGATATGGCGACGCTGCAAGAACGGAATCGTATCGCGAGGGAAATTCATGATTCCTTGGGACATTCTCTGATTACGTTTAATCTGCACTTAGAAGCAGCGTTGCGGCTTTTGGAGTCGAATCCCGCCGAAGCCAAAGATTTTTTACTCGAAGTCAAACAAGTCGCCGCGACTGCGCTGCAAGACGTGCGTCAATCCGTGGCAACCCTGCGGTCTAACCCGTTACAAGGGCAATCTCTAGAGGATGCGATCGCGTCTTTAATCCAAGAGTTCCACAAGTCTACTGGTATCTTACCCGATTGTCAGATAAATTTGTCCCATCCGGTGACGCCTGATGTGAAAATGGCGAGTTATCGGATTATCCAAGAATCCCTCACCAATATTTATAAACACGCCAAAGCCACGGAGGTGAGTATCCAGATTTGGACAGATTCCCAGTTCCATCTGATCATTCAGGATAATGGCAGAGGATTTGATGTGACGCAGAACACCACAGGTTTTGGACTACAAGGGATGCGGGAACGTACTCAAGCGTTAGGGGGTCGTTTTACAATTAACACAGCACCCGGACAAGGGTGTCAAGTTATTGTTGAGTGGTGACTTGTCATTCGTCATTTGTCATTTGTCATAAGTAGTGGAGTGTGTAGGGGCGGGTTTAGGAACTTTCTGCTTGGCTATAGATGGTAAATTTTGTACAAAACCCGCCCTAATTTAGGGTTGAGTGTGTAGGGGCGGGTTTAGGAACTTTCTGCTTGGCTATAGATGGTAAATTTTGTACAAAACCCGCCCTGATTTAGGATTGAGTGTGTAGGGGCGGGTTTAGGGAATTTCTGCTTGGCTGTTGATGGTAAATTTTGTACAAAACCCGCCCTTTTATGATTAAAATCATATTAGTTGATGACCAAAGTCTAGTCCGACGCGGTTTAAAAGCCTTATTACAATTTGAAGATGATTTCGAGGTTATCGGAGAAGCAGATAATGGAGAAACCGCGATCGCACAACTGGAAACCCTACACCCTGATATTATCCTCATGGATGTGCGTATGCCGATTATGGATGGTGTCGCCGCTACTCGGCAAATCCATCAACGGTTTCCCCACATCAAACTATTGGTTTTAACCACATTCGATGATGATGAGTATATTACCCAAGCCCTGCATTATGGTGCATCGGGCTATTTACTCAAAGATACACCCCCCGACGAATTAGCCCAAGCGATTCGGGCGGTGCATAAGGGGTATACTCAATTGGGACCAGGAATTGGTCAAAAGATTATGACGCAAATCCCTGCTTCTGTCTCCAATTCCTCCACCGCTTGGGATGAACTCACCCCCAGAGAACAGGAAATTCTCCGCTTAATCGCCACGGGTGCGAATAATCGAGAAATTGCCCAAACTCTGTATATTTCCCAGAAGACAGTGAAGAATCATATTACCAATATCTTAAGCCGATTGAACCTACGCGATCGCACCCAAGCTGCAATCTGGGCAAACTCCCATTCAATCCACGGCTAGGAGTTCCACAGACTCAGCCAAAATTATCGGTTTATTTTCGTATTCCGCTTCTATGCTTTGTTCCACATCTAAATCCCAAGTCAAATCGTAATCCTTTTCCAATTCCGCCTTACTGACAAACCGACCCACTTCCCCTGTAACTCTCACCCAGTTGTCCTCTATAATCGGCGTATCGGGATTAGCATTCATCACCAGGACTTGTTTGTCTAACAGGGGTTCTTCCTGTACCAGCTTAAATGTACTCGAATCGATAACCTCGCCCACCTTACCATCCACCGTAATCATCTCACCCGTCAACTCCTCCCTATTTTCAGAGACATCACCTAAGGTAGAACTGTTCTCTATTGCTGTCTTATCTACTGTCTCCTCTGGCGGTATAGTAGCCGCTTCGTCTTCATAGAAAATACTACAAGCAGACAAAAGTACCATCACCAGCCCCAAACCCATTAATTTCCGAAGTCCCATTGAGAACCCTCCTAACTGCGGTTATGCTTTACACTAAACAGAATAGACGTGCGATCGCGTCTGGCTAGAGTCTAACTCCCACATCCTTCCCTAGAGAGAAATTTACCCGATTACTCATTTCCTTATTGCTCCCCTCTCCCCCGGTGGGAGAGGGGCTGGGGGTGAGGGGGTTGAACTATTAACACCATATTGTCTTAATTCCATTAATTATCCTGAAAAAACTATGTCTCACTTCACCACCATCAACATTCAAATCAAAAACGGCGAGATTCTGCATCAAACATTGCAGGAGTTGGGGTATCACGTCGAATGCAATACCTCGGTACGCGGCTATCACGGGAATACTACCGAAGCCGAATACGTGATTCGCCAGTCTAATGGTTACGATTTAGGCTTTCGCCAAAATGAGGAGGCGTATGAACTCGTGGCAGATTTCTGGGGGGCGAGAATTAATCAAACAGAATTCGTCAATTCCGTGAATCAAAAATACGCCCATAAAATGTTAATGCATTCCGTGCAAGAACAAGGATTTAATGTCGAAGAAGAAGACGTATTAGAAGACGGTACAGTGCGGATAGTTGTGGGGCGCTGGCAATAAAAAAGTCCCCCCATTCCCCATTCGTATTGTCAAGGCGGGTTGAGTCACTCGGTTGGTCTCCAATGATGCATCAACAAAACCCGCCCTTTGTAAGAATAGTAACGTGGCATCTCTTAATTGAAATTCGTAGTAAGGGCTTGACGCTTAAATTTTGTGGGGTTTACTGCATCCACCTAACCTACAGTTTTTCAGGGTTAATTCAAATGTCATATAGTGACTTTACGTTAGCCAAAGTTAAAAAAGACTTTGACTTAATTACTGTAGAAGAAATGAATACGTTTAGTCAGGTTGCTGAGTTTGCACCCAGTTCCTTCCTGACAGATACTTTACACTATAATATTCCCTTAGCCTTAGCCAGCAATAGTGAAAAAGCTCGATCTGAAATGATTATTGCCCCAATTTTAATTGATATCAGAAGACAATTACACGAACAGATAAACTTATTTTCAGGAATTGAATTTAATATTGATAAAGAACGCGGATTGAATGGAGTTTGCGATTTTCTGATTAGCCAGTCTCCGGAACAGTTATTTGTCAATGCGCCAGTAATTACGCTGGTAGAAGCAAAGAAGGAAAATCTGATTGGGGGATTGGGACAGTGTGTAGCAGAAATGGTAGCGGCTCAGATGTTCAATGACCGCGAGGGAAATGAAATATCCGAAATTTATGGCGCAGTCACGTCAGGAACCAACTGGAAGTTTTTGCGCCTTAAAGGAAACGTTATCGAAATTGATTTGAATGAGTATTATCTGAATGATATCGATAAAATTTTAGGGATTTTGGCAAATGCTGTTCAAGACCATTGATAATTATATTGATAATTATAGATTGATCTAAGTTGCCTGATTATTCATACACCCCCAGATCTTAATCGTCTTATCCAAACTGCCACTAACTAAAGATTGCCCATCCTGACAAAAAGCTAAACAGGTTACAGCCTCCTTATGCCCCGTCAATGTTTGAATTTGCTTTCCCGTCGCCACATCCCAAAACTTGATTGTCCGATCATTCCCACCACTAATTAAAATGCGCCCATATCGACTAAACAGCAGACTATTCACCGCATAATAATATCCCTCCAACGTATGTTCAACCTGGTGAGTCGCCAGATTCCAGAGTTGGATTTGTCCTTGCCAATTGGTACTCGCTAACGTTAACCCATCAGGATTCATCGCCACTTGGTTAGCGTAACTTTTCAATGTCCGAGGTCGATCTCTTGTCCGTAAATCCCACAGCTTAATCTTGCCATCCCGACTGCTACTGACTAAGGTATTACCATCCGCACTAAAGGCAAGACTCCAAACTTCATCCGTATGCGCCCCTAGAGTTAATTGATTACTAAACGTACAAATCAGTTTACCCGTTTCTAAATGCCAAAGTTTAATCGTGCTATCCTGACTGCCACTAGCAAGAATTTGACCATCGGGACGAATCGCGATCGCCCGAATGATATCTTGATGTCCATAGAGACTGTGGCGAAGTTCTCCCTGATCCCAAATCTCGATGACATGACTTGCACCATTTCTAACTCGCACCACTATTTTCACATCATCAGTTAACGCCAAAAATTCTTTGGCTTTGGGATATTTGGGAATCTTGTAGAGGACTTTTTTTGTCTGCCAATGGTACACTCGAATGGTTTTCCCACGTAAATAGGCAATTCGTGTGCCATCGGGACTAATGGCAATGGATTGACCCGCCTTATGCGTTGTGATATCTTCAAACAGGTGATACGGGAGATAAGCATTTAACGCCCGTTTCGCCTCTCGTTCAGTGCGATCGCGCAACAGTAAATAGGCAATTCGCTGCACTTGTTCTGATTCATCCTGCAAGGCGGGGATAATTATCCCTAAACCCGATTCTCCATACTTGGATGCCTCTTTAAGTGCAGCAATTCTCACCGTCTCATCGTCACTTGCCAGACGCCGCTTAACCCCTGCAACTCCGCCTAAAATAACCGCACCCCGAGGGGCAGCATAAGACGAACCAAGAACCGCGTCATTGTCTCTGGGTTGATTAAAATGCTCCACCATAATCCGTTTATAATATCATTTCCCTTTATTTTTCCAATTCTATAAAACATCCCCCAAATACTACCAATTTCTCTGCGTCCCTCTGCGTTAAAAAACATCAGATTGGATATTACAAACTACTAATTACTTATGAATAAATCCCGATCGCGTCCCTTTCACTCCAACCTTGTGATAAACCGCTAATATCTCAGGTGCGGCTAGCGATCGATTAAACAGTTGTACATCACTCATCCTACCCTGAAAGAATCCCGGTGAACTCGGATGATCCGAACGCCGTCCCAATCGCAGAGGTTTAAAATTATTCAGCGAACCCTGTCGTCCCATAGGGTTAAACCGATTCCCCAACTCAATCCCATCAACATACCATCGTCCTCCATCCTTCGCATCTCGGTCAACGGTAACCATCAGATAATGCCAGTGATCATCAGCAATGAAGCACTGACTATCATAATTCGTCCAAGCTGACTCGATTCCATCCGCTAATTGTAAACCCAACCGACCTTTATGCAGATATAAACAATATCCTTGCACCGAACCAGAAGTTTCCACGCGCTTATCTAAAATCACTTCAAGTCCACGACGGCGAGTTTTAACACCCACACCAATCGAGAAATCCCCAACCCCAAAATTCAGGGCTGATCCATGGGGAATTTCCACATAGTCATCCCCATCAAATTGCAACGCACTCCCTAATCCTTGAGGTAGAACATATTCCACAAAGCGATAAGACTCCGAATTCACCTCATCGGGATGTCCCGCACCGCCTAATCCCGGCATTCGACCCGGAACCATCGTCACTGGTGTCGCCCCCTTAATTGTGCCATCATTTCCCCCCACACTATCCGCCGCGATGTCCCCTTCTTTTTCATCTAACCGCCACCAGGCGACTCGATTAGCCGGAACATAATGTTGAATGGCTTGTTGAACCCATGGTTGTTGCTTATTCCACAGGATTAAGAGTGCTGCTTGTCGTACCCGTGGGGATTCATCTTGAACAAAAGCGTCCTGCACTAAATTTAACCCCGCATCCCCATAGGCGATGGCTTCAGTCATAGCGGCTAAACGTTGTTCCACCACAGGAGAGGTTAAACGCATCCTCACCCCAGCAATACCACCTAAGACTACGCCTTTAGTTGGGGGTGGATTTTTACCGCCGAGAACGGCGTCATCCTTTTTTGGTCGGTGAGAATTCTTTGCCATCGCCCCTATTTCCCTATCCTCTTTAATAATGCCATTCTTCTCAGTGAGCGATCGCGCCATGGTTCGCGGAGTCATCAACGAAGTGAAGGAACACTCATGAAACATCTGGCTGTGTACCTCACTGACTTGAAAAGCGCTATAACGAAAGCTTCACGCCAACCGGGGGAGTCTCTACAACCTCTACTCCCCTGCTACCCTTTTCCTTCTGTCTTTTCTCCACCAAATACGGCTAACCCATAATATTTCCAAGGTACGGCTACAGATTCAAACCCAGCCGTTTTCAACATATCTAGATGGGCGGCTAATGTAACTAATTGATCCGGTTGAGAATAACCGTAAGGAATACTTTTACCTGTTTTCGTCCTGACTTCGGTTAACGTAGTTCCCTGTTTTACACACCATTCCTCGCGAATATGCTTATAGGTTTCTGACAAAATTGGTGATTCAGGAACAACCGGATCAGCATTCCAAAACACACCGCCAGGGTTAAGGCTTTCCCGAATTTTAGTAAACAGTTTTACCTTCATTTCATCGGTCAAATGATGAATAGCTAGAGAGGAAACACAAGCATCAAAACCCCCTCCCACCGATAACTGATGATTTGCCCAATCACCAAAATCTCCTTCGATACCTGTCCACTGTTGACGATATCCGGCTGTCTCTAGCTTGGCTGTGGCAAACTCTATCATCCGGGGAGAATAATCCACGCCGACGACTTGGACATCTCGATAGCGCTGGAGTACCTTGACACTCAATTCGCCCGTCCCACACCCCAAATCCAGTATACGTTTCGCCTGAGACGGGATACAGCGTGCGATCGCCTCTAACATTTCATCATAGCGTGGTAAGAGTTGCCGGATATACAGATCAAACTCCGCCGTCTTCGCAAAGACTTCTCCGGGGAATATGGAGTTGGGGATGGCTGAGTCTGGAGGAGTCTGGATTGGGTTGGTGGGATGAGAACTCACAAGCGTTGAGGATAACAACTACCATTGAGATTTTACCGAAGATATTTGGTTTTAGCGATCGCGTTGCGCCTTGAAGCATTAACGGCTGTTTTTATAGATTGATGGTGTCTTACAAAAATTGGCAATTAGGTAGGCATAGATACTATAATCATTATTTATCGAATTCTACCTTCTTTCTCAGGCAATTTTCAGATTAATGTGGCATACCTCAATCAGGAGGATAAAGTTCGTTCGTAGTCAGCACTTTAGTGCCTTACAATGCCAGAGCTGATGACAAACCTTTAGGTCGGTTTGTTGGTTGGCGTTATGCCAAGACACCTAACAAAATTTAGGCTAAAGCCCTTACTACAAACTTACTAACCAGGGTGATATCACAAGAAGTACGAAAATTTATTCCGGAAAAGTTTTGATGTCATCTCAATGGTTAAACCTATTTCCTTTATTTCAGTCTCGTTTATCTCAACGAATTACCCTCTGGGTATTTATCAGCCTTATTGTTATCGAAACGCTTATTTTAATTCCCTCTTATTATCGGCGTAAGCATGAACTACTCAATCAATTGGAAGACGTTTCCGGAGAAGTAGTTGAGAGTGTCGTGCGGTTGACGCAACAAAATATGTCCACGATTATATTTGACGAAAAAGTTGAACAGCTAACTCGTGGTTCTCAGGTTATTTTAGGCGTTACCATTTACCACGCAAATGGACAATTGATGGGAACATTTGGTGAATCACCAACCCTTACATTCGAGGATCTTCAACATGCTGATATCCAGCGCCTTCCTAAGTTACAGGATCAACGATATGATTTAGCTTGGTCAGCCCAACAACTAGGAAAACCCTACATAATTATTATTCGCCATGATGCGTCCTCGATTCAACCCAAGTTATACGCCTTTACCCTAAGAATTGCGGGTTTAGTATTGTTAATATCAGTGTTTGTTACCGGAACAACCATGTTAGTTTTAGGGAAAACCGTAATTGTCCCTATCCTACAACTTCGTCAAGACTTAATTGCCGCCGGAGAATCCATTAGCCACGATACGTTAAATCCCAATTTCTATGCTTTATCTGTTCAGCGCCATGATGAATTAGGTGATGTCATGACAGCTTTTAATCAGATGTTTCAGCGAATCTCCTGGGAAATTGCCGAACGCAAGCGGACAGCGGAAATATTGTGGGTTGAACAAGAAAAATCTGAGCGTTTATTGCTGAATATTTTACCGGAACCTATTGCGGGGCGATTGAAACAAAATCAAACTTGTATTGCTGATGGTTTTGCTGAGGTTACTATTTTATTTGCGGATATTGTTGGCTTTACCCAACTATCGGAACGAATCTCACCGACAGAATTAGTTAATTTACTCAATGAGATATTCTCAGCATTTGATCACCTGACCGAAAAGCATAGTTTGGAGAAAATTAAAACCATTGGCGATGCTTATATGGTTGCCAGTGGATTACCCAAACCACACCCTGATCATGCCGCCGCGATCGCAGAAATGGCGCTGGATATGCAACAAGAAATTCAACAATTCAATCAAAAGCATCATGCTGAACTCAGTATTCGCATTGGTATTAATACTGGATCGGTGGTAGCTGGCGTTATTGGCACGAAAAAGTTTATTTATGACTTATGGGGGGATGCCGTAAATACAGCTAGCCGCATGGAATCTCATGGAATTCCGGGTACAATTCAAGTGACAGCAGCGACGTATCAGCATTTACAGGATAACTATGTGTTTCAAGAACGGGGAATCATTCCGGTGAAAGGGAAGGGGGAAATGATGACTTATTTTCTGACCGCAAAAAAACGTCCGGATTCATAGCGTTATTTCGTGAAGATAAGGCAGAGGACAAAGCCCAGGAGACAGAAGATTAAGATGATTTGATTCGATGGTTAAACAGGAGTCAAGTATGAGCTACTCTTTTAGCCTTTATCTTCCTATCTTGACAATTAAATCCTTTGCGTCAATAGTAAAGCAGGGTGTCATCACAGTAAAACTGGTATTTTGAACTGTTCTGACAATTGATGAGTACAGCGCGGCGGAAATAAAGCAATTATTCAAAGTTACCGAAACGCTTGCCATGTAAGCCTTTTGAATCTTGAATTTCGTGACACCGTACTCATAGGTTCAGTCTCTTGTGCCAGGTTAATTAATGGAAGTGCTTGGCTGATGATTAAAACCGATACACCCTTATTGTCTAAGATTCATCGCTATATTCCCGTTGGGTTAACCCTTGCTGTGGGAATTGGACTGTCAATTGCCGCAACTGTAACGGCTGGGAAATGGGCAAACAACCAAACTCGCTCAGAATTGCAACAACAAACCGATAACCTGACAACCACATTCCAGCGTAAAATTGATGAATATTATTATATGGTTGTATCCTTGAGCGCGTTTCACGAAGCGTCTGATCAGGTGCAGCAAGATGATTATGAAGCGTTTACCCAGCATTTTCTTTCTATCCATTCAGGCATTTTGACTCTGGGTTGGCTTAAACCTGTGTCGGCTAGGGAACGCCCCAGTTATGAAGCACAGATGGCAGAAATGGGGTTTGCCAATTTTTCGATTTATGAATACCATCCCGTAAAAAAACAGGTTATCGCTAAGGCGCGTTCGGATTATTTTCCGATTACGTTTTCTCCGCAACAGGATGTCATTGGCTTTGATCTGGCGTCTCATCCCGTGGGTAAATCTCTACTGGAAAAAGCACGTATGACAGGACAATTAGTCGCCACAAGTAAGCTAAAGATACCTGGTAAACCGCCAGATAGTCTGACGATTTTACTACCGCTTTACCATAATGACATGCCTCACAATACACCTGAAACTCGCCGTCAGGCTTTTCGGGGTGCAATGATTGGGGTTTATTCTTTAGAGGAAATTATCACAACTTCACTGAAAGGGCTACAGATTGATACGCTGAATTTTTGCCTATCTGATCCGTCTTTACCCTCTCCAAAACGTTATCTGGCGCTGTATCAATCCCAGACAAAAACGGTTGAGATGAAGCCTGATCGATCATCTTGCCGTAACCATCTCATCTATACCCACCCAATTCAAGTGGCTGATCAGCAATTGTCACTCAGTTTCTGGGAAATACCACAAAATTCAGGTTGGGGAATTCCGCCTCTGGCTGGAGTAACCCTGTTGAGTGGCTTACTATTAACCGGAACATTAGTTCTGTATATTGTGCGATCGCTACATTACACGGCTGAGATTGAGGCAGAACGAGAAAAATCAGAACTCCTGCTGCTAAATATCTTACCCAAACCGATTGCCGATCGCTTGAAACAAAACCAGCAGACGATTGCGGATAGCTTCACGGAGGCGACAGTATTATTTGCTGATATCGTGGGGTTTACCCAGCTTTCGCAACGGATATCGGCAACAGAATTGGTAAAACTACTCAATGAAATTTTTTCCGCCTTTGATCAGCTTACCGAAACTTATGGGTTGGAGAAAATTAAAACCATTGGCGATGCTTATATGGTTGTCGGCGGATTACCCACACCCTGCGATAATCATGCCGACGCGATCGCGGATATGGCATTAGAGATGCAACAGCAAGTGGCTCAATTTAGCGCTAAATATGGTGAACCGTTTAAAATCCGAATTGGCATTAACACTGGACCAGTGGTTGCTGGAGTGATTGGCACAAAAAAGTTTATCTATGACTTATGGGGGGATGCCGTTAATACCGCTAGCCGCATGGAATCCCACGGAGTTCCTGGGGGGATTCAAGTGAGTGCCTCAACCTATCAACATTTGCGGGATAAATATCAGTTTGAAGAGCGAGGTACGATTCAGGTTAAAGGTAAGGGTGAAATGATGACGTACTTACTAAAGAACAGAAAAAAAGAAAAAACCATCGCCACAGACTAAACACAACACATTAAAAACAACCATAAAGCCCTCTTTTATTGAATAAAAGAGGGCTTTAAAAAAGAAGAAGTCTGGCATCGAGCTATTTTCCCAGGGGGCAACCCCCAAAGTATCTTCGCCGCAGCAACGTTTCACAGCCGAGTTCGGGATGGGTTCGGAGTGGAGCCATTGCGCCAGAGACACCA
>NZ_JAVKEA010000139.1:0-20271 GCF_040221695.1 Coleofasciculus sp. E2-BRE-01
GTCAACTTAAGCCACATTACCAACGATAGGATACGGGGTGTGGGGGAAAGCGAGCAATTTTGGGGAGCTATGTATTAAACGGAGCCTGTTTGAAAAAAACATTGTGGATGAATAGGTGAGGTGAATGGTGGTAGGTGTGAGGTTTTTAAGCCTCCAACAGACAATTCCATCCTGACACCCGACACCCGACACCCGACACCCGACACCCTTGCTCAACCGAGCTTTCACCTTAAGTTGACACCAATGACCGACGTGCGCCTGATTTAACCACAATGGTGTAAATCCCCCTGGCTCCAATCGTCATAAATTCCTCATTTTTTCCCGATAAGATGAGGGGATGGATAAGGGTGGCTCATTTTCACCAGTCCACGACTAACCAAATTCGGAGGAAGGGCAATCCATGTCAAAAACCACATTAGCCAAAAATCAACTTCGCAAATGCCCAACCGGGATCAAAGGATTAGACGAAATTACTGATGGCGGATTGCCTTTAGGACGAACAACTCTGGTTTGTGGAACAGCCGGGTGTGGAAAGACGTTAATGGGGATGGAGTTTATAGTACGGGGTATCCTGGACTACTCAGAACCGGGTGTGTTCATGGCGTTTGAAGAAACGGCGGCAGAATTGACCCAAAATGTCGCGTCTTTGGGTTGGGATTTAGAAGAATTGACGGCAACAGAAAAACTCTCGATTGATTATGTTTATATTGACCCGCAGGAGATTGAAGAAACTGGGGACTATGATTTAGAAGCTTTATTTATTCGCCTCGGTAGTGCCATTGACGCCATAGGTGCCAAGCGAGTTGTCCTGGATACTGTTGAAGTGCTGTTTTCTGGCTTGTCCAATGCCGCGATTGTCCGGGCAGAGTTGCGGCGGTTATTTCGCTGGTTGAAAACGAAAGGGGTTACGGCAATTGTTACCGGGGAAAAAGGGGAGAACTCTCTGACTCGTTATGGCATCGAAGAGTATGTTTCTGATTGCGTGATTCGCCTCGATCACCGTCTTTACGAAGATATTTCAACCCGTAAGTTGCAAATTGTCAAGTACCGGGGGTCTAGTCACGGGACAAATGACTATCCCTTTCTGATTAATTCAGACGGGATTACTGTATTGCCGATTACATCCGTGGGATTGGATCATACCGTAACCCACGAACGGATATCGAGTGGGATTGAACGCCTCGACACGATGCTGGGAGGGGAGGGATATTTTCGCGGTAGCAGTATTCTGATCACAGGTACAGCGGGAACGGGAAAAACGACGTTGGCGGCACATTTTGCTGAAGCCACCTGTCGGCGGGGTGAACGCTGTCTCTATTTTGCCTTTGAAGAAGCCCCGCAGCAAATTATCCGCAATATGCAATCGGTTGGCATTAATTTACCGGAATTTGTCAACCAAGGCTTGTTACGGTTTCAGGCGAGACGCCCGACGGCTTATGGCTTAGAAATGCACCTGGTACAAATCCACAGTTTAATTAAAAAGTTTCAGCCTACGGTTGTGATTATTGACCCGATGAGTAATCTGACTATGGGCGGTACTCTATTACAAGCAAAAGCTTTTCTCTTTCGTCTGATTGATCTGCTAAAATTCCAACAAATTACGGTGTTTTTGACGAATTTAATCCAAGGGGGGATACCTGTTGAGCAGACGGAGATCGGCGTTTCCTCGTTAATGGATACCTGGCTGGAGGTGCGTTTTGTGGAGAGTAATGGCGAACGCAATCGTGTATTTTTTATCCTCAAATCTCGTGGGATGGAACACTCCAATCAGGTGCGGGAATTGAAATTAACCAAGCAGGGAGTCGAGTTAGTCGATGTCTATTTAGGAGAAGGGATGGTGCTGACGGGTACGGCGCGAAGGATTCAAGAGGAAAAAGAAAAAGCTGTGAATTTGACTCGAAAACAGGAATTTGAGCGCAAACACCGCGATTTTGCCCGCCAGAAAGCGATTGTCCAATCCCAAATCACCGCCTTGCAAGCACAGCTAGAACGGGAAGAGGAAAATATTGAACAGATGATGCAGGAGGAGCAATCACACCAAGATAGTCTACAGCAAAACCGAGTCGCGATCGCGCAGCTTCGTCAGGCGGATTTCATTCAGGGCAATGAGTAGACGTCTGGGGTTAATCTCTCAAGTATCAACTACCAAGTGTTTTTAATTATGGAAACTCTACAAGAAATTAGCAATCAGGCATCAGGATTTTGGCAATTGCGCCTCTATGTAGCAGGGCAAACCCCGAAATCAATTAAAGCATTTGCTAATTTGAAAAAAATCTGTGAGGAACACCTGAGTGGTCAATATCATATCGAAGTGATTGATCTACTCGAAAATCCTCAACTTGCCAAAGGAGACAAAATTGTGGCGATTCCGACATTGGTGCGAAAACTTCCGCCGCCAATCAAACAAATTATTGGCGATTTAGCCAATACTGAAAAAGTTTTGATAGGACTCGATTTGCGTCGGAAATCCGAACAAAGTTAGACGGTATATGGGCAAAGTAATTCCATCAACAAATAGGATAAAACAATGGAAGATGAAAACATAAAAAGTTCGACAGAAGCCTTTGAACAAGCTCTGATTCAAAGCAACACAACGCATTACTGTCTCCACTTGTATATTTCTGGAACAACCTTAAAATCGATCCGTGCCATTGAAATGATCAAAAGTATCTGTGAAGACTATCTTCCCGAACGATACACCTTGGAGGTTATCGATATTTATCAGCAACCGGAATTGGTTAAGCAAGCACAGATTTTTGCCACGCCCACCCTAATTAAAACACTGCCCCTGCCATTACAACGGATTATTGGTGATATGTCCCAGACCGAAAAAATTATGGTGGGGCTAGATATCGTGCCGAAAAATGATTAGCTATAAATTACGTTTAAATCGATGCCAGAAAAAACACGGGAGGAATTAGAACAAGAACTTCAAGACTTACGCGATCGCCTGAGTGTCGCGGAAGAAACATTGCAGGCAATTCGCCAGGGTGAGGTGGATGCATTAGTCGTATCAGGACCCGAAGGCGACCAGATTTTTACCTTACAGAGTGCCGATGAACCTTATCGACTCTTTGTGGAACAAATGCAAGAAGGGGCAGCTACGGTGACATCTGACGGAATGCTGCTGTATTGTAATCACCGTTTAGCCAAGCTTTTGAAAAAAGACTTAGAAACGGTTATTGGCTCAAACTTTCAACAATACCTTAACCCTGCCGAACGCCCCCTCTTCCAAGCCCTATTGCAGCAAGATACAGCCAAATGCAATCAAAGGGAATTCTGTCTCATTGCCCGTGATCAGACGGAGATTCCCATTGCACTATCGGTTAATAAGTTGACGATAGAGGATTTAATAATTCATTGTTTAATACTAACAGATTTAAGGGAATATAAACGACAAAAAAAGATAGTTGCCGCTGAAAAGCTGGCGCGTTCTATTTTCGAGCAAGTGGCTGACGCGATTGTGGTCTGTGATCAAAGGGGAATTATTATCCGCACCAGTATGGCTACCCAGGAACTTTGTGGTAAAAATCCCATACTTCAGCCATTTGATCAGGTTTTTTTGCTGATGTTTGGCTCATCTACTATTCGGGAAGATAATCATACAATGTCCTCACCATCCCCAACCTCAGGACACCCCTTTTCCATCGCCACAATTCTAAATGGGGAAACCTTCCAAGGGGTTGAAGTCGTTTTTGGGCGAGAGGATGGGCAAGAATTCCATTTACTCCTGAGTGGGCGGGCGTTGTTGAACTCCAAAAACCAGATCCAAGGGTGTGTGGTGACGCTGACGAATATTACCTCTCGTAAACAGTCAGAAAAAGCGCTGCAAGAGAGCCAGGAACGCTTTCGTCGTGCTGTCCTCTATTCACCTATGCCGATTATGCTCCATGCTGAAGATGGCGAAGTTTTGCAGATTAACCAGGCGTGGAGAGAACTCACGGGTTACACCCATCAAGACATACCCACGATCGCAGATTGGACTCAAAAAGCCTACGGTACTCGCCAAGCGTTAGTTCGGGCAACGATTGATCAGTTATATGGTTTCAATCAACCTATTGGCGAAGGCGAATATACCATTATCACTCGTAATGGCTCCACTCGCATCTGGGATTTCTATTCCGCCCCCTTGGGTAAGCTGAGTGATGGGCGGCGCATGGTGATTAGCACTGCTCTGGATGTGACGCTTCGTAAGCAAGCTGAACTCGAATTGCAACAGGCAAAAGCCAGCTTAGAAGTTCGCGTAGAAGAACGCACCAAGGCGCTGCAACAGGAACTGCAAACTCGTCACCAAGCCGAACAGGAACTTCGGGCGTCCCAGGCTCGATTTGCGGGTATTCTAGAAATTGCCAGTGATGGGATTATTTCCGTCGATGCCAATC
The DNA here is from genome assembly GCF_040221695.1 of Coleofasciculus sp. E2-BRE-01. Lineage (NCBI taxonomy): Bacteria > Bacillati > Cyanobacteriota > Cyanophyceae > Coleofasciculales > Coleofasciculaceae > Coleofasciculus > Coleofasciculus sp. E2-BRE-01. Next base: position 4,383 of record NZ_JAVKEA010000139.1, read on the forward strand.
AACGCATCATTTTATTTAATCAAGGGGCGGAAAAGATGTTTGGCTATCGGGTGAGTGAAGTGTTGGGTCAACCCCTGGATTTACTGTTACCCAATCGCTACACCCTTGCTCACCACCACCATATTAAAACCTTCAGCCAGTTTCAGGGGAAAGCACGGCGTATGGGAGAACGCCAAGCTATTTTTGGTCGCCGCAAAGATGGCACAGAGTTTCCAGCGGAAGCCTCTATTTCCAAGCTAATTCTGGATAATCAGGTAGTGTTCACCGCCTTTGTGCAGGACATTACCGAACGCAAACAATTTGAGGAAAAACTCCAGCAAAGTGAAGCCCGACTCCAAACCATCATTACTGCTACCTGCGACGGAATCATGATCGTCGATCGCCAGGGTCAGGTTTGTTTTGCTAACCCCGCCGCCGCCCAGCTTTTTGATATGACCCCAGATGCATTACTGAACTATCAGTGGGGAATGCCTTTAGGAGAAACCACAGAAATTGAGTTGATGCAATCAACTGGGAAACAGCGAACGGCAGAAATGAAGGCAACTCCAATTCAATGGTTCTCAAAATCGGCTTATGTGATTGCCTTACGAGACATTACTAAACGCAAACAGGCAGAGTTATTCCTTCAACAGGCGAAAGCCGACGCCGAAGCCGCGAATCAGGCAAAAAGTATGTTCCTGGCGAATATGAGCCATGAATTGCGTACTCCTCTGAATATTATTTTGGGGTTTACCCAGGTGATGAGTCGTGATCCAGCGATTACTCCAGAGGAACAAGAAAATTTAGACATTATTAATAAGAGTGGCAATCATTTACTCAGTTTGATTAACGATGTCCTGGATTTATCGAAAATCGAAGCCGGATGTATTAGCGTAGACGAGAGCGATTTTGACCTAATTGCCTTGATGCGATCGCTCCAAGAGATGTTTCAACACAAAGCACGGGCTAAAGGGTTGCAGCTTCACTTAAATATTGCGGCTGATGTTCCTCACTATATTCAGGCAGATAGCAACAAACTGCGCCAAGTTCTGATTAATCTGCTCACTAATGCGATTAAATTCACGCCACAGGGTAGTATTACTTTACGTGTAGCACTTTTGAAGGCAGAAGGCTTTTCTTCCCCATCTCCCTCATCTCCCCATCTCCGTTTCGAGATTTCCGACACAGGCGTGGGAATTGCGCCAAGGGAATTAGGGAGTATCTTTGATGCTTTTATCCAAACTAACGCCGGGAAAGTGGCAAATGAAGGGACAGGTTTAGGGTTAGCAATTAGCCGTAAGTTTGTCCAATTAATGGGTAGTGATATTCAGGTGAGTAGTCAACTGAATCAAGGAAGTACATTCAGCTTTGAGATTCCGGTTCACTTGGCTGATGCATCCAATATGGAACTTGTTCATACTCACCGCCGAGTTATTGGATTAGTTCCCAATCAACCCTCCTACCGGATTATTGTTGCTGACGACAAACCCGAAAACCGCCAAATTTTGGTTAAGCTGTTAACCTTTCCAGGGTTAGAGGTGCGCGAGGTGGAAAATGGACAGGAAGTGCTGACATTGTGGCAAGAATGGCAACCCGATCTGATTTGGATGGATATGCGTATGCCTGTCATGGATGGCTATCAGGCGACGCAACAGATTCGTTGCCAATCAGACAGTCAAACCCCAATTATTATCGCGTTAACGGCTTATGCTTCCCATAGCGATCGCGCCTCGGCACTACAAGCGGGTTGTAATGATTATGTTACAAAACCTTTTCAAGTGGAAAGGTTGTTTGCCAAGATGGAAGAATATTTAGGAGTGCGCTATGTTTATGCAGATGATCACCCAAACTTATCCAGAACTACTAAACTAGAGACATCGGTTAACGTCAATCAGTTAACTCCTAAACGTTTATCGGTGATGCCCCTATCCTGGATTGAAATGCTCTCTGAAGCGGCACAGCTTTGTGATGATGAAGAAATCGTCTCGCTTATTGAACAAATTCCGCCAGAGGAAACGCTTCTAATCACAACTCTAAGCCATCTGGCTCACAATTTCCAGTTTTATCCAATTATTCAGCTAGCTCAAGCTGTTATTAATTCAGATAAGTAGTTCCGTTATTTCTGACAAGGGCGGGTTTTGTTGTTCATTTACAGCGGTAACAGCTATATTAACACACCCTGATACCGTTAAAGTCCCCCTTTTTAAGGGGGATTTAGGGGGATCAAACGTATCCCATAATAGCGGAAAGTGGGGAGGGCGGGTTTTGTTTTTCCGTTATCGGTGACTAGCTGAATTGATTCCCTAAACCCGCCCCTACAATTGTCCCTAAACCTGGCTCTACAATAGAGTTATTACTTATGACAGAGGAGGGCAGCGATGTTAGAGGTTAAAGCGAATATCTTAATTGTAGATGACCATCCGGATAATCTGCGATCGCTGGCTGCCATCCTCAGCAGTGCTGGGTATAAAGTGAGAAAAGCCATGAGTGGCAAAATGGCGTTAGAAACCATTCGTTCCCACCCGCCAGACTTAATTCTCCTCGACATCAAAATGCCGCAAATGGATGGCTATACTGTTTGCTCCACTCTAAAAGCCAACACCGCTACTCAAAGGATTGCCGTTATCTTTTTGAGTGCCTTAGATGACGTAGCCGATAAAGTAAAAGCCTTTAACGTCGGTGGGTCAGATTATATTGTAAAACCCTTTCAGGCGCAAGAGGTATTAATCCGCGTTAAAAATAACCTGATGATCGCCCATCAACGCCAAGAACTTCTCGCCCAAAAGAAGCAACTTCAAGATCAAAATGCCCAATTACAGCTTTTATTAACCCTGACTCAGCGGATTAGCCAAACCGATGATTTTCAGTCTGCCCTAACCATCACATTAACGAAAATTTGTCAAACTATCGATTGGGATTTTGCTGAAGCGTGGATTCCTAATCCTAAAGAAACTTTCCTGGATTGTAGTCGGGGATGGTATAGTCGTGATCCCACCTTTAACTTATTTAGATATCATCGACAAACTACTACCTTTGCGCCGAATATTGGACTACCGGGGCGAGTGTGGGTATCGAAAAAGCCGGAATGGATCACTGAGATTTCGGCAGAATCGGCTGGCTGTTGTCTTTGTGCTAAAGGGGGGTTAAATCTTGACCTGAACACGGGTGTCGGTGTACCGATTCTGTTTCGCGATCGCGTCTTAGCCATTTTAGTCTTTTTCAAACAAGCCAGGAGTGAATCCGATCCCAAATTAATCGACTTTATTCAGCTTATTGCGGCTCAGTTAGGCACATTGATCCAGCGGATTAAAGTCGAAACGGCTTTATTTGAAGCCAATCAGAAACTCAAATATTTAGTGACTATAGATGGCTTAACTGGAATCGCCAATCGCCGCAAATTTGACCAATACATTCATCGAGAATGGCAACGACTATTTCGAGAGCAACTCCCCCTTTCCTTAATTTTAGGAGATATTGATTTTTTTAAGGGTTATAACGATACCTATGGACATCAAGCCGGCGATGATTGTCTGCGAAACGTAGCCACTAAAATCCGCCTCTTAGTTAAACGTCCCGCCGATTTAGTCGCCCGCTATGGCGGTGAAGAATTTGCCGTAATTTTACCCAATACTGATGCCAAAGGCGCGATTCATGTTGCCGAAACTATCCGCCAAGGCGTGGAAACTCTCAAGGTTCCCCATGGGGGTTCCGAGATTAGTGAATATGTCACTTTAAGTTTAGGCGTGTCTAGCCTAATTCCTAATCCTTTAGTGAATGTAGAAGCGTTAATTGCTCAGGCAGATCAGGCACTGTATCGAGCCAAAGCAGGAGGCAGAAATCAGACGGTAGCGGAATACTCAATTCCTGTAAATTTATACTGCACTATTTAAAATTAAACCGACGAGAGCAGAGGGTGGTTATGGTAGACAAGCAAACGAGTCTTTTAATCGTAGATGACAATATAGACAACCTGCGATCCTTGGCTGCAATTCTTAAATTGGAGGGTTATAAAGTTAGAAAAGCTATTAGTGGAAAGGTGGCATTAGAAACGGTTCGTTCTCACCCGCCAGACTTAATTCTCCTCGACATTAAAATGCCACAGATGGATGGCTATACAGTCTGCTCGATTCTTAAACAAGACACCACCACTGGTTCAATTCCCATCATATTTTTAAGTGCCTTAAATGAAACGGCTGATAAACTAAAAGCCTTTGCCGTTGGCGGTGTGGACTACATTACCAAACCCTTTCAAGCCCCAGAAGTTGTGGCGCGAGTCGAGAATCAATTGCGCCTCCAGAGACTTTCTCAACAACTCGTTGAGCAAAATGCACAGCTAATTCAAGAAATTCAGATTCGCCAGCAAACTGAAGCCGCTTTGCACCAAGCCGTTGAGCAAGCTGAAGCCGCCAACCGTGCCAAAAGTGTGTTTCTAGCTAACATGAGTCATGAACTCCGTTCTCCTCTCACAGGCATTTTGGGTTACGCTCAACTGCTGCAAAAAGATACAGATTGCACGCCTTTACAACACAAGGGGCTTAGTGTTATTTATCAATGTGGTAGTCATCTGCTTACGCTGATTAATGATATTTTAGATTTGTCTAAAATCGAAGCTCAAAAACTAGAACTTTTTCCTGACTATATTGATTTCTATTTATTTTTAAACAACCTGGTAGAACTCTTTACCTTTAAAGCTCAAGAGAAAAAAATTAAATTTGTCTATTTTAAGCTCACTTCCCTACCTCCAGAGATATATATTGATGAAAAACGACTGCGCCAAGTTTTAATTAATTTGCTTTCTAATGCAATTAAATTTACTCATCAAGGTAGTGTCACTTTAAAAGTGAGTGTCAGAAGTTACACTTATGAACTGAATGAACATAAAGTAACTTCATTTAAGCCAACGGGTAAAGCAAAAAAAATCTTTGCCAAGATCCGCTTTGAAATCGAAGATACAGGGATAGGAATTATTCCAGAAAAATGGGAGAAGATTTTTTTGCCTTTTGAGCAAGTGATGAAGAGTTCGCATAGCCCAGAAGGAACGGGATTAGGACTGACCATTAGCCAAAAAATCCTTGTGCTTATGGGGAGTAAAATTTTTCTGGAAAGTTGTCCAAACCTAGGAAGCAAATTTTGGTTTGATTTGGATGTGTATACACCTTTATCCTGGTCAGATTTTACTGAAATTGATGATAGTCAGAGCCAAACTCTATCTCAGGAACTTGGGGATGAGTCGCATCAAATCATCAACACTTTATCCCCAGAACCTGAACTGGTGGTTCCGCCGCTAGCAGAACTACTACTGCTGTATGAAGGTGCTCAAATGGGTGACGTTCAAAATGTGCAGCAGCAAATTTCGCGACTCCAACAATTAAATGCTAACTATCTTGCCTTTGTTACGCAGGTGTTGGAACTCGCGGATAACTTTGATTATGAGGAGATTCTGAAATTAATTGATCAGTATTATGATTATGGCGGAAAAATGACTACCTGTTAGGGCGATTGAAATCGCAGCTAAACAAATGTATGCGAAGCCTTTCCGAAGGGTAGTCCGCCTGCACGGACTGGGTTATAATCGGGGTGGCTCACCCAAATTGGGTATGACGAATGACAAACGTTTTAATCATTTTTACTGACTTAGATGGCACACTTCTAGATTCTAATACTTACAGTTATCAGAAGGCGATTCCTGTTCTCACTACCTTAAAGAATAATCAGGTTCCGGTTATTCCGGTTACCAGTAAGGCACGCCTAGAAGTTGAAACGCTACGCCAATCCCTACAAATCAATGATCCGTTTATTGTGGAAAATGGTAGCGGTATCTTTGTTCCCCTCGATTATAACGATTTAACCTTACCCAAAAGTAACCAATGTGGGGGTTATTATCTGCATCGCTTAGGTTTTACTTATGCTGAAGCAAGACAGGGATTAGAGAAAATAGCCACCGTTATCAATGAACCCTTGCAGGGATTTGGAGATATGAGTGAAGCCGAGATTTGTCACTTGACAGGATTGTCCTCCGATGAAGCAAAACAAGCCAAAGCGCGGGAGTTTAGCGAACCCTTTGTGACTCCTAAGAAGGTAACACCAGAACGCCTTAACGAAATAGTACAAGACTTAGGATACCGGATAGTTGTTGGCGATCGCTTCTGTCATTTGATTGGTGCTGGAGCAGGTAAAGGAAAAGCGGTACAGTGGTTAGTAGACTCCTACCAATCTGCTCGACCCGATGCCAAAATTACCACCCTGGGTTTAGGCAATAGTCCCAATGACTTGGAGATGCTGGAAGCGGTGGATAGTCCGGTAATTGTTCCTGGAAATAAAGGCATTCATCCCGGCTTATCCGGTAAAGAATGGCAAGTCGCACCCGCACCCGGTTCTCAGGGTTGGGCGGAAGCAGTGAGAGGGGTTGTCTTGGGGGAGCAGGGGAAGATGGGGAAGATGAGGGAGATGAGGGAGAGTGTGTAGGGGCGGGTTTCACTACTATTTTTTTGGTTATACCCAGATGTAACTAAACCCGCCCCGACTAAATGACAAATGACGATTTTCACCGTTAGCTTTTATTGTGTCCACCTATTTAACCCTTCGACTTCGCTCAGGGTTAATGTAAGTCTATAGTTGATCACGTCGTAAAATCCGCCACAGGTGTTCGGTTGCACTCACTAGGCGACGGCTAAGAGATTGATTAAAGTAAGAGATAAGAGATAGGAAAACAAACGACACTACCCAATTTCGATTATTACCATGAACAATCTGTCCAATCGAGTTCCAGAATTCTTCGACAACGAAGGCGAAGGCGGTAACTTACTCTGGCAATATGTCCAGTCTCTGCATCCAGAAACCGTTGCTCAACTCTCTAAACCCGATCCGGAAGTGATTCAGGTGATGGAACGCAACCTAATCGGAATGTTAGGCGCACTTCCTCACGAACATTTTAATGTCACTGTTACGACCAACCGCGAAAATCTAAGTCGGTTATTAGTTTCTGCAATGATGAGCGGTTACTTTCTCCGCAATGCTCAACAGCGCCTGGAATTTGAAAAGTCGCTGCACGAAGTCGCAGAAATGCATGATAATTAATTGATAATCTGTGAACTCAGGACAAAGGACGACGGACGAAGGACAAAAGACAACCTTGTCATCTGCCATCAGAAGTGAGATGATCGCTCAAAATGAGTGGTAAACTTCCCTGATGGCTAACCCTTTTCCCCAGAAAACTCCCAGTGAACCCTTGAATTTACCCACCAAACTCGCTTATGGAGTTGGAGAACTGGGAGGAGAGATTCCGGGTAATATCTTAGTCTTTTTCTTGCTGTTTTTCCTCACCAATGTGGCGGGGTTAAATCCCACCTTGGCTGGGAGTGTTTTGCTGATTGGCAAGGTTTGGGATGCGATTAACGATCCGATGATCGGGTATTTGAGCGATCGCACTCGTTCCCCCTTAGGGCGGCGTTACCCCTGGATGCTGATCGGGGCGATTCCCTTGGGGATTGGCTTTAGCTTACAGTGGTTTGTTCCGCCCACCTCGAATCAATGGCTACTGTTTGCCTATTACGGCGGAGTTGGGATTCTCTTTTATGCCGCGTTTACCTCGGTAGTCCTCACCCATAATGCGTTAGCGGCTGAACTCACTCAAAGCTATGACGAACGCATTGGTTTAATTAGCTTTAAAGCCGCGTTTAGTATCGGTGCAAGTATTTTCTCGCTGGGTTTAGCCCAGATTATTTTTGCCCAGATTGATGATCCGTCTCAAGAATATCGGATTCTGGGAACAATTTGTGCCATCGTCGCCACGTTAGCGGTTTTTCTATGTGTTTGGGGAACGCATAAGCGTTATAAGCAAATCGAAGCCCAACGGGAATCCGTGACTCAAGTATCTTTTTTACCCATCACCCAACAATTTCGGATTGCGTTCAGTAACTTCCCGTTTATTTGTGTAATTGGGATTTATTTGTGTTCTTGGTTAAGTCTGCAAACAACGGCGGCGATTCTGCCCTATTTTGTGGTTCATTGGATGGGATTACCTGATCATCACTTTACCCAAACCGCGCTAACGGTTCAAGGAACAGCCCTAAGCATGACATTTGTCTGGAGTGCGATCGCGAAACGTGTGGGTAAACGTGCTATCTATGGCATGGGTATCCCGTTCAGCTTATGCGCGTTGCTAGGACTATGTTTCTTACAACCCAATCAAGTGGGATTAATGTATGTTCTGGCGGTATTTGTGGGGCTGGGTTTGTCTACGGCTTATATTGTACCCTGGTCAATGCTTCCCGATGTTGTTGATTTCGACGAACTCAACACCGGACAACGACGGGAGGGTATTTTCTACGGATTAGTTGTACAAATACACAAAATTGCCGTCGCGATCGCACTTTTCCTCGTGGGTAAAGCCCTCGACGTGTCTGGGTTCATCTCCACCACATCCGAACAATTACCCGTGACTCAACCAGAATCCGCGTTGTGGACGATTCGTCTGCTGATTGGTCCGATTCCTGCTATTGTCCTCATGGGAGGTTTAGCTTGGGCGTACTTCTATCCGATTAGTCGTTCCTTTCATGGAGAAATCCTGCTGAAACTCATCGAACGCCGGAATAGGGATGCGTAAGTGAGGCTTAAACAAGCATCAATGTCTGTTGATGTAGAATATTAGTATTTTAAATAATAAATTGTTGTATTGATAAGGCAAAAGAATGTAACCTAGGTTCTAGTGATACAGAAGGAACCTCCCATGCACGATCCTCTAACATCCTCGCCGCCGAACTGGTACGAACAGCTTAAGCAGAATCGCATCGTCCGGGCGCTGGAAACAATTCAAGACTTATTTATCATTTCCCTCTGTGTTGGCTTATTTGCTTTGATGGCGATTCAGCTACGAGAAATGTTTTTGGAGTTGCTACCGCCTCTAGATTTCCCTGGCGTCACTTCAGATATTCTGTTCTTGCTGATTTTGGTTGAGTTATTCCGACTGCTGATTATTTACTTACAAGAACAGCGGGTATCGATTGGAGTAGCAGTGGAAGTTTCAATTGTCTCGGTTCTGCGGGAGGTGATTGTGCGGGGAGTCTTGGAAACCTCCTGGATTCAAATTTTAGCTGCCTGTGCGTTCTTAATGGTGATGGCAGCTTTATTAATTGTACGAGTCTATTTGCCACCAACATTTGATGGGATTGACCCAGAAAAACGGTTGTCTTTGCAATATAAACAGCCGACAATGAATCAAGTCACTGATTCTAATAACCCGTTAACTCCTTACGCCAATACGACGGTTGTGGCAGATAAAAGGGGTAACTGAGTTCCGAATATCATGTTCTTGGCTGTTCCCTTTTCCTTAAACTAAAACGTCAACATTACGTTCAACTGATTATCGATGACTACAATACCTGATATTAAACCCCGTGATGTCCAAGTCGCCGCCATTGAAGGAACGGATACAACTGTTTTGCGATCGCGGACGTGGGATAGGCTCAAGTTTGAGGTAGAATATTCCCTGCAACGGGGTACAACCGCCAACTCCTATCTTATCCAAGCGGATAAAACAGCGCTGATTGATCCGCCAGGGGAATCCTTTACCGAAATCTTCCTGACTCAATTGCAGCAATGCATGAATGTGCAGCAATTGGATTATGTGATTTTAGGTCACGTTAATCCCAACCGGATGGTGACGCTGAAAGCTTTGCTAGAGTTAGCCCCACAAATTACCTTTGTTTGTTCTAAAGCCGGGGCGGTTGCGTTACAAAATGCCTTACGGGAACACCAATGCAATATTTGGGTACCCAAAGGCGAGGAAACCTTAGACTTAGGTCAAAATCATCAGCTACAATTCATCCCCATCCCCACACCCCGTTGGCCCGATGGACAATGTACGTATGACCCCCAAAGCCGTATCCTATTTACCGATAAACTCTTCGGCGCCCATGTCTGCGGCGATGAACTCTTCGATGAAAACTGGAAACGCCTAGACGAAGACCGACGCTACTATTATGATTGTCTCCATGCTGCCCAAGCGCGACAGGTGGACGTCGCCCTGAACAAACTAGCCACGTTCTCGGCGAAAATGTACGCGCCAGGTCATGGTCCGATTGTCCGCTACAGCCTCAGTCGATTCCTCCATGACTATCGTCAATGGGGTCAGCAGCAAACCGAACAGGACTTGACAATAGCGCTAATTTATGCATCAGCTTATGGGAATACTGCCACATTAGCCCAAGCGATCGCCAGAGGAATCACCAAAACTGGTGCAGCCGTCGAATCAATTAACTGTGAATTTGCCGAACCTGGGGAGATTGAAGCCGCGATTCAACGCTGTGATGGCTTTCTGATTGGTTCCCCTACCCTGGGCGGGCATACCCCCACTCAAGTGCAAACGGCGTTAGGGATTGTCCTCTCCAATGCCGCGAAAACCAAACTAGCTGGGGTGTTTGGTTCCTATGGCTGGAGTGGGGAAGCCGTTGATGAAATTGAAAGCAAACTCTTAGATGCCGGGTATCGCCTGGGATTTGAACCGATTCGGGTTAAGTTTAAACCTGACGACGAGACAATTCAATATTGTAAAGAAGTCGGCACAGATTTTGCCCAGGCGCTGAAAAAATCCAAGAAATTCCGCGCCCCCAAACAAGCCGTCAGCAGCGCCCAAATTGACCGAACGGCGCAGGCGGTGGGACGAATTGTCGGGTCATTATGTGTTGTTGCGGCGCAGCGTGGTAATGTTCGTAGTGGGATGTTAGCCTCTTGGGTAACCCAAGCCTCATTCAATCCGCCAGGGATTACTGTTGCTATTGCCAAAGATCGGGCAGTTGAGTCTCTGACGCATACGGGAGATAGTTTTGTCCTGAATATCTTAAAAGAAGGGATGAATGTCCGGCGACACTTTTTACAATCTTTTGCCCCAGGGGACGATCGATTTGCGGGGTTAGAGACGGAAACAGCGGAAAATGGTTGTCCGATTATCAAAGATGCCCTGGCTTATTTAGAATGTACAGTGCAGAGTCGGATGGATTGTGGCGATCACTGGTTAGTCTATGCGATTGTTGATAATGGTAAAGTATTGCAATCAACCGGGATGACCGCCGTACATCACCGTAAATCGGGAAATCGTTATTGATTTGTCATTCGTCATTCGTCATTCGTCATTTGTCATTTGTCATTTGTTATTCGTCATTCGTCATTTGTCATTCGTCATTTAGTCGGGGCGGGTTTAGGGATATCTGGGTTAAAACCTTCCCGTTAGCTGTCAAACCCGCCCCTACATCTCCCCCATCTCCCCTATCTCTCTGTTCCCTGTTTCCATGGAAAACAAAGCCGTTCAGCGATTTGGGCAATCAACATCAGGCAAAATTGGTCTGGGAATCACGCTTACTATAATCATATTGGCGCTGTTGGCACCGATTCTCAATCCTTATAACCCGGCAACCGATCGCAATTATACCGCCCGGTTACAACCCCCCAGCTTGGATTATTGGTTTGGCACCGATGGTTTAGGACGAGATATTCTTGACCTGGTATGGTATGGGTTACGCACCTCTTTATTTATCGGTTTAGTTTCCGTGGGATTAGGGCTAATCGTGGGAGTCGTGTTAGGGTTAATCGCGGGTTATTTTCGAGGCGGGTTAGAAACCGTGATTGGCTGGTTCACCGATATCCTATTAGCCTTTCCCTCAATTCTACTCGCGATCGCGATCGTTACGGTAACCGGTCCAAGTATCTCCAGTGTGATGATTGCTGTGGGTGTGGTGCAAGTCCCCATCTTTATCCGTTTGACTCGTTCTATGGTGCTATCCTTGCGGGAACAGGACTTTGTGCAAACCGTGCGATCGTTTGGTGCTACGCCGGGACGGATTATTGTTTATCATATCTTACCCGCTAGCTTGAGTCCTTTAGTCGTGCAAGGGACACTTTCCATTGGTACGGCTACCTTAGAAGCAGCAGGGTTAGGCTTTTTAGGGTTAGGCGCACAACCTCCCACGCCGGAATTAGGAACGATGTTATCCGATGCATTTAAGGGTGGCTATTCCCTATCATCTCCCTGGACAATTTTGTTTCCTGGTTTATTTATTACCCTAACTGTTTTAGCCTTTAATTTACTCGGAGATGGTTTAAGAGATGCGTTAGATCCCCATAGTTAAGTAGAAGGGTAGGGGCACGGCATTGCCGTGGCCTATTCTACCCGCATTTCTCACAAACTAATTTGAGAAGCTAATTTGAAGGGGAAAAGTAGAACTTTTCAAAACAGAATAGAAAAACCATCGGTGCTGAATCCGCCGCAGTTCGGTACTCTTACCACATCCCCGATGTCCGGTAAATAAAATTGAGCTAAATTCAGCAGGTTCAAGAAAGTCTAAACGGGCGCTAACTCCTTCAATCGCTTCCGTATTCCGTACTTCTGACAAATCCACATAATATCGTTCCACATCAGGACCCAGCAGGGAACCCACATCACAAGCCCGAAAAGCTGCTTTCAGGGGGGTAGCGCGGTTGGGAGGGAGTGAAGTCATTGGGTGAATTGAATTAGAATTACGCCCGGAAATGTAGGGGCGCACCGACGTGCGCCCGATTCAATGGTCAAATCTATTCCACCATTTTAGCTGTGCCACGCCACTAGCTTGAGTCAGTGATATTGATTTTGAGGTAAGGTTAGAAATCAGATGGCAACGGGAGAGCAATAGGCAAAGGACGTTCTGATGAAGCGCATAAATTCGGTGACTTTGGCATTCCTATCGTTAAGTACGGTCGTCTTTTCGACTATCCTATTGTCTGTTGGCGTTATCCAGCCTCAATCCATCGCCCAAGATGCGCTAGTATCTCAAGCGCTTTCTGATTCTGAAGAAGAAGAGTTGGAACAGTTGCGGGAGGAACAGCGTATCCAAGAACAGGTGCAGGCGGAAGCTAATCGCGCCTTTAGTCGCACCACCACCCTGTTTAATGTCCTCCTGGCGGTTTTGGCGCTGCTGTTAATTGCGGCGATTGTCGGGTTATTCCTGTTGCGACGGGCGGTAATTCGTGAGGTGGCGGATTTGGTGAGGGCGCATCTGAATGAATTAACTGACTTAGAAGGGAAGATTAATCAGGCGAATCAACAGGTACAAGCGATTCTGGAACGTACCGAAGATTTAGCCAATGATTTGAATCGAGAAGCCGATGACTTCTATGAAGATATTGGCATGAAGCAGAAGGAGTCATCCCAGCTTCTGAGTGAACTCTCGGACTCTCAACAACAAGCACTGCGGGATTTAAATACCCATATTAAAGACGCCCAAAAAGCCCTTGCCCAAGTTGATAACGAGTTTTCTGATCATTTATCCCAACTGCGTTCTCAGGTGGAATCGGAACAAACAGATACTCTGGAGAACCTGAAACAATTAAGCGCCCAATTTACCCCGGAACTGGCGAAATTGCAACAGGATACCCACGCCGAAAAAGATCGGGTGGTGGAAAACCTGAAAAATTCAGAAACGGCGTTTAGTAATCAACTGGCGGAACTGTTTAACCAAGCCCAAAGCCAACGGGATGCAATTCTCCAGAGTTTAGAACAACTGAGTAGCGAATTTGCCCCAGAACTCTCGAAACTGAAACAGGCGGCTGAAACGGAAAAAGCAGCAATTATCCAGCGCTTGCAAAAAACAGAAACCGAGTTTGGTAAGCAATTAACCCAACTGCAAAACGAGGCACAAAAACAACGGGATAGGATTCTCCAGAACTTAGAAAAACTCCAGACGGAGTTTACCCCCCAGCTTGACCAAGTGAAAGGGTCACTGGATGATCAAAAAGCGGCGATTTTACAGAATTTACAACAGGCGGAAACGGAGTTTAAACAGCAATTAACCCAACTGCAAACCACCACGCAACAAGAACGGGAGAGTATTCTAGAGAATCTGCAACGCCTCGCCTCAGAGTTCTCACCGCAATTGACGGAGATCAAAACCGAAGCCGAACAACAGGCGCAACAGCAGCAAGCGACCGCGTTTGAGGATGTGGAACGCTTACGCCAAGAAGTGACACGCCAACTGGAACAATCTCAATCGCAAATTCAAGGAGAGATTGATCAAACCTTGGGCAATTTGAAAAAGTTGGAACAGGAGGTAACCAGTCAGCTTTCAACGACGCAATCAGGGGTACAAGAAAACCGCGACCAAACCCTGCAACGCTTGAGTCACATCCAAAGCGAGTTTACCAGCCAATTTTCCCAATTCCAGTCAGCGATTCAAGAGCGCAAAGATCAGGCATTCCAAAGCCTGGAAAAACTGGAGTCTATGTTAACCGATGAGTTGACAGATATCCAATCTGATGCTAAACAGCAAAAAGAGGAAATCCTGCAAAAGTTGGCAGAGATTACGCCGACGGAAATTGCCGAATCCGCCTTATCTGATGTACTGCAAAAAATCCAACCCCTGACGGAACAACTGGAACGATTGAATGAGAATCATCCAGAGTTTTTCTTGAATGTTAAGGATTATATTAATCAGGGGGATAATTTATTTGCCCAAGGTAACTATGAAGAGGCGATCGCACAATATGATCAAGCCTTAGAACTACAACCTGATAACGCGAATCTCTGGCATCAGCGCGGTGTCGCCTTGTGGGAATTACAACGCTATCAAGACGCGATCGCATCCTTGGATCGAGGATTGGAACTCGCCCCCGAAGCCCCGGATACCTGGTACTATCGCGGATTAGCTTTGCGAGAATTACAGCGCTATGAAGGGGCGTTAGTCGCGTTTAATAAAGTGATTCAAATCCAGCCAAAGGATTATAAAGCCTGGTTGAATCGGGGAATGATGCTAGGGAGATTGAAACGCCGGGAAGATGCGATCGCCTCCTTTGAGCAGGCGTTGGAAATCAAACCCGATTACCATGAAGCTTGGGTGAATCGTGGCGTGGTACTCGGCGCACTACAACAACACGAAGAGGCGTATAATTCCTTTGACAAAGCCGTGCAAGTGCAACCCGATGATGGCATAGCCTGGTTTAATCGCGGGTTAGCCTTGGCGGTATTGGAACGGTATGAAGAGGCGGTAACCTCGTTTGAGAAGGCAATCGAACTGAAACCAGAGTCTCATAAAGCGTGGACTTATAAGGGTAATATGTTACTCAAGTTGAAACGAGAGCAGGAAGCCTTAGAGAGCTATGATCAGGCGTTAGCCATTCAACCCGATTATGCTCCGGCTTTTTATCAGAAAGCCATCGGCTATGCTCACCAACGTCAGGCTCACTTCAGTATCGACAACTTAGAGAAAGCGATCGCCCTGAATCCGGCGTATCGTCAGGAAGCCAGAACGGATTTAGATTTTGACGCGATCGCAGAGGATGATCGCTTCTGGAGGTTGATTGAACAATAAACGATTGAGACATTAAATCAAATGATAATCCAAGCAGAAGAACAAAAAATTTATACCCCTAAAGAGTACCTGGAGTTTGAAATTAACTCAGAAGAACGACATGAATTCATTAATGGCGAAATTGCATTGATGACTGGCGGAACCCCAAATCATAATCAAATTGCTCTAAATCTGAGTGGTGCGCTAAATTTGACGCCTATCGCACGATTCCCAGTTTTCAGGAATATCTCTTAATTGACCAATACACGATGCACATTGAACACTATTTCAAAACCGAGCGAAAATACTGGACATTCTATGAATATGATGATGCTAATGAAATCATTAATCTCAATTCGTTTTCATTTCAAAATACTCTAGAAGAAATTTATGACAAAGTTAAGTTTTAATCAGCCACAGTGTAGTTAAACTATCGATAGTGTGACGAATGACGAATGACAAATGACGAATGACGAATGACGAATGACGAATGACGAATGACGAATGACGAATGACGAATGACGAATGACGAATGACGAATGACGAATGACGAATGACGAATGACGAATGACGAATGACGATAAAAACTTTACCAAAAC